>NZ_NVQC01000017.1 GCF_003044035.1 Candidatus Methylomirabilis limnetica | reverse complement strand
GGGGGGGGGGGGGGGGGGGGGGGGGGGGGGGGGGTAACAGAGCGGTCGATGCCTAAGGTCCTGGTGGTGGATGACGAGCCCGACATGCGCTGGTTCCTCAGCGGTATTCTCGAAGCCGAGGGACTTGAAGTGGTTACGGCGGAGGACGGGGCGATCGCCCTGGAAAGGGTCCGGCAGGACGCGCCCTCAGCGATCCTCCTCGACCTCAAGATGCCGAATCTCGGAGGAATGGAGACCCTCGCGGAGATAAAGAAGATAGACCCTCACGTGCCGATAATCATCCTGACTGCCTGTGGGGAAATCTTCACAGCAGTGTCTGCCATGCGGCTCGGAGCCTACGACTACATCACCAAGCCGTTTCAAAACGATGATGTCATCCTCACCATACGACGGGCACTGGAGCAGCAGGCGCTCCTGGCCGAGGTGGAGTCGCTGCGGAATCAGCTCGCCAAGGGCGGTTCCCTCCGAGAGCTGATGGGCCCGAGTCAGCATGTCCAGCAAATCATCCAGCAGGTCAATCTGGTGGCCCGATCTCCCTTGACGATCCTGCTCCAGGGGGAGACGGGGACTGGCAAGGAGCTGCTGGCCCGGGCCATCCATCAGCAGAGCGCCCGCCACCAGCAACCCTTTATCGCCGTGGACTGCGGGGCCATCCCCGAGACCCTGATCGAGTCGGAGCTGTTCGGCCACGAGAAAGGCGCCTTCACCGGCGCGGATAGGAAGAAAGAGGGCCATTTTCAACTTGCCGAAGGAGGAAGCCTGTTCCTCGACGAGATCATCAACCTCCCCCTGAGTACCCAGTCAAAGCTCCTGCGGGTGCTCCAGGAGCGACAGGTGCAGCTCCTGGGAGGGAAACGCGCGCGCCCCGTGGACGTGCGCATCATCGCGGCCTCCAATGTCCCGCTGGAGAAAGAGATGCGAGCAGGCCGGTTCAGGCAAGACCTCTATTACCGCCTGAATGAATTCACGATCAGCCTGCCACCCCTTCGGGAGCGGCCGGAAGACATCCCCTACTTGGCCAAGCGCTTTTTTGAAGAAGCCAGTATGGAGTTCAAGCGGCCCGTCCGCGGGATATCGGACGAGGCAGCCCAGATCCTTCTCCAATATCCCTGGCCCGGTAACGTACGGGAGCTCAGGAACGTGATTCGCCAGGCTGTCCTGATGAGTCCGGGCCTCATTCGGCCGGAACACCTCCCGACCCTGGGCGCCAAAGACCCTGGTGCAGCTTCGGCCATAGAGCCTGGCCCCGTATCGGCGGGTCTCTCCTTAAAAGAGGCGAGCGATAAGGCCGCCGCCGAGGCGGAGCGGCAGGTGATCCACCAGGCCCTGCAAGCGACCCGTGGGAACAAGAGTGAGGCGGCCCGGCTCCTTCGGACCGACTACAAGACGCTTCACATCAAGATGAAGCGGTATGGCATTTCGGCTCCGGAGTTCCGGTAACCCCAGACTCTCCACTCCTCCTTGCTAATATCACGACATAAGTCTCGGGCGTTTTGTCATTCCGGACTTGATCCGGAATCCAGTCTTGCAGCGATGGATTCCCGCTCCCCGCTTAAAACATGCGGGGACAAGCTTCGCGGGAATGACGTCCATTGTTGCGATTTATGACGCGATATATAGCTCCTAGACTCACAGCCGATAGCTGACCGCTGAGCGCTCCGCTATGGCATCCATGCCATGGAGTCTCCGCCATAGCTCTGGCGTCCCCTCCAGACTCTCACCAGGTTGCTTGCCACACACTGCCTAACGCCCCTGCTAGGTATCCCCTTCATCTGGCGTCTCGTTGCGTTGGCTGCAACCAGTTGTTGTGCTCTCTCGAAGCAGGGTGCAGGGGGCCTCAGGTCTGGCACCACGCTTGCTAGTAATAGTAGTGGACGCAGTGGCAAGGCCAGGGCTTCTGTTCAGGGAAAAAGGAGTTCGCTGTGAAACCGCAGAATACGACCCTTTGTGAAATGACCGCCACGCAAGCTCCCGCCGCGAATCTGGAACAGGAGATCGTTGCTCACATTCCCTCCTCCATCCTGGTCATGGATACAGTCCTGAGGGTGATCTTTGCCAACGAAAACTTTCTTCTCAAAATGCGGAAGGAAGAGAGGGAGGTGCTGGGGAAGAGGCTCAACGAGATTTTTCCTCCTGCGATCCTCCACTACACCGACCTTGAGGGGCGGGCCCGGACAGTCTGCCTGACCGCGCAGCCTTTTGAGGGAGGCGAGATGGAGTATCGAGCTCCGGGACTGGCCGCCCGCATCTACTTTTATAGTCTGACACCCCTGAAGGACGAGGCGGGGCGAGTAGAAAGCGTCATGCTCTTCATGGACGACGTCACGGAGAAGAAGAGTCTGGGCAAGAGGGTTCGAGAAGTTGAGCGCCATTTGGCCAGCGTAGTGGAGAGCGCCAACGACCTGATTGTTTCCCTGGATTCGGCCGGCGCAGTGATGACCTGGAATAGCGCTGCTCAGCGGATCCTGGGTTTCTCCTCTCAGGAGGTGACCAAGAGGCAGTTCGCCGATTTCTTCACCGAGCCCGATCGGCCTCAGCTTCAGGCCCTCCTCATCCACCTCGCCAGGGAGGGGAAGTCCCAGGAGATGGAGACGGGGATACAGGCGAAGGGTGGCGAGAGGCGCCTCATCTCCTGGCGCTTTTCGGCTATGAAGGAGGAGGGCGGTCGGGTGGTGGCCCTGGTAGGGGTGGGGCGCGACCTGACAGAAAAGCAGCGCCTGGAGCTCCAATTGATCCAATCAGCCAAGATGGCCAGCCTCGGAGAGATGGCTGGCGGCATCGCCCACGAGATTCGGAATCCTTTGGCCATCACCGCTTCGGCTGCTCAGATTCTCCTGAAAAAGGGGAACGACCCCGAGCTTCTGCAGGAGTGCGCGGAGAAGATCCGCCTCGCCGCCGCTCGGGCCGCCGCCATCATCGAGACCCTCCTCAGGTTCGCTCGACCTTCACAGGGGCTGTCCGAGCTAGTGGATGTGAACAGCGCTGTCGAGGAAACGCTCTCCCTCATCGGTCATCAGATCTCGCTTCAGTCTATCGAGATCGTCAAGCAGTTGTCCCCGGCGCTTCCGAAGGTGAAGGGCAACAAGAATCAGCTCCAGCAGGCGTTCATGAATATCATCATGAACGCCTACTACGCTATGGAAGAGGGAGGGCGGCTCGCCATCGAGAGCCGACTTGCCCCGGCGACTCTGCCGCCGGCAATCGAGATCAGATTCGCAGACAGCGGGCGTGGCATCCCTGAGCAGCACCTTTCCCGCCTCTTCGATCCCTTCTTCACCACCATGCCAGTGGGGCAAGGGACGGGGCTGGGTCTCTCTATCGCCTACAGCCTCGTTCACCAGCATGGGGGAACGATCCGAGTCGAGAGCGAGGTAGGGAAGGGCTCGACGTTCACTGTCATCCTGCCTGCGGAGGGTTCAGATGCTTGAGGTCCTCGTCGTGGATGACGAAAAGGACATTTGTTGGGCCCTACAGATAGGCCTGAAGGACGAGGGGGTCCACATTACCCACGTCTACCGTGGGGAGGATGCGATGCGTCAGGTGCAAGGGCGGAGGTTTGACGCTGCCATCATCGACGTGAAACTCCCCGGCATGAGCGGTATCGAGGTCTCTCACGTCATCCGGCGGCTTGTTCCCCGGCTGCCAATCCTGATGATCTCGGGTTACCACTACGAGGAGGATCAGCCAATCGTGGAGGGGATAAGGAGAGGCGATTTCCAGGGCTTCATCAGCAAGCCCTTTGAACTCCATCACGTCACGACCCTCCTGAAGCGTGCCATCAGGGAGGGCGTATAGAGCCCTTTGCCAGAGCCGGTGAACGGTGGCAAGGGGAAAAACCGAAAGGAGGTGATTGACAATGGCAGTGGAGAAGGCAATCGCGTCGTCAAGTCTGGTTGAGGTGATCGATCGGATCCTGGACAAGGGTGTGGTCATCGATGCCTGGGTGCGCGTCTCCCTGGTTGGGATCGAGCTCCTGGCTATCGAGGCCCGGGTGGTGGTGGCCTCCGTCGAGACGTACCTGAAGTATGCTGAGGCCATCGGCCTGACCGCTACAGCGGCGGCACCGGCGTAAGGTCGGCCTGGAACCAGTGAGGGGTGTCTGCCGGGGCATCCTTGAGCGGACAACCGCAGAGAGTATGCCTCGCCAGGATCTCCCTCTAGTCCAACCTGAGGACACGTGGGGCGTGTTAACGCCCTGGGAGGGGAACATGGGATCGAAGAAAAAAGGAAAGAGAGCTCCTGAAAGGGTTCACTTCTTCCCCCAGGAGGGGATGACGCAAGAAGGGAGGGTCGGCACAATGACACTGGCCGAGGATATGCGGGATCTGGCCCAGGAGATCGTCAATTCGTTCGACACACGAGTGGCAAGGGTGGCGGCGCTGAGGGATGAGACCGCGGCAAAGCTGAAGGAGTTTCGCCACGACCTCAGGCGGAAGGCAGCGGACCTCAAGCGATTCCTCAGCACTTCCGAGTCTACCCGGCTGAGAGACTTCCGGGCGATGCACCAGGGTATTCGGGCTCGCCAGGAGGAGAGAAGTGGGGAAACCGCCGAACTCATGAATCGCTTCTACCGCGGGAGCGAGCAGCGGGCCCAGGAGGTCGGAGGCATGCTGGCTGGCTTTCGCCGGGAGCAGGAGGCCATGGCTGGTCATTGGCGGAATATGACCGCCACGATGGCGGGGAAGCGCGCCGGCGGCAGATGAGAGGGAAGAGTTGAGAGGAAAGAGAAGCGTTCAGGTAAGCCCGATGGGAAGGGGGGAGGAGATGGCGCTCCTGGCCCGGGAGGTCATCGCCTCCTACGAGGCCAGGGTCTCGTCGGTGGAGCAGATCGTCGAGTCCACCCACGAGATGCTGGGAACGTTTCGAAGCCAGCGAGAAGAGATGCGGGCCCAGCTCAAGGAGGCCCTAGCCAGGGCCGCCTCCCTCCGGAGGCGGGACTTCGATGCCATGATGGAGGGGGTCCTCGCCCACCAACGGGAGCGGGAGGAAGCGGTCAGGGGGACGATGAAGCACTACCTCCATGAACAGAGGACACTGGCCGCCACCCTGCGGGAAGCCCTGGCCAGGGGTGAAGCGCAACGGGTCGGCGGTCTCAAGGAACTGCTGGAAGAGATCACGGCCAGGCGTGAAGAGCGGGAGCGGGAAGTCAAGACCCTCCTGGCCGAGTTCCAAGGCGAGCAGGAGGAGCTAACCCGGGCCTTGCAGGGGCTTCTGTCCAACGGTGGCCCCGTCAGGGTCAAAGAGTTCAAGGCCACCCTCAGAGCCATTCAATCCCGGTGCTGCGCCGGGAGAGTAAACGGGGGAAGAGATGACGGCAATCCGGTGCGCCTTCTGCCAGGGGAAGGGGTCCGACCCCTTTAACTGCCTCTCGCGCCTGTCCAGGTGCCAGGTCTGCGGGGGAAAAGGTACGGTCATGGTCGAGGAGCCCAATGGGATGTGCGTCTACTGTCGCGGGAGCGGGATCCAGCCCTATGGCATGAGGGTCACGTGCCAGGTCTGCGGGGGAAAGGGAGTCGTGCGATTCGGGGGACCCGGAGAAGCGTGCCCTGACTGCCGGGGAAGCGGGCGCACCGCTGGGAATGGCCTTCCATGCACTCACTGCCGTGGGAGAGGCGCGATCCCCCGCCGTCCTGCGCTCCCTGTATAGGAGGTATCCATGAGAGGTATAGAGGAACTCAGCACGGTCATCGAGCCTGCCCCGTTGCCGGATTTTGTGGAAACAAAGCATGTCAAAGACCTCACCGAACGGGCCATGGGCTATATCAAGGCGGGCTTCCCGATTCACTTCCGGGGGGCCTCCGGCACGGGCAAGACCACCCTGGCCCTCCATGTGGCCTCGAAGCTCGAACGTCCTGTCGTGCTAATCCACGGCGACGAAGAGTACACCACCTCGGACCTGGTGGGAGGAGAGTACGGCTATCACCTGAGGAAGGTCATTGACCGCTTCGTTTCCCGGGTCCTGAAGGTCGAGGAAGACATGGTCAAGCGGTGGGTCGATAACCGCCTCACCATTGCCTGCAAGTACGGCTTCACCCTCATCTACGACGAGTTCACCCGCTCCCGGCCCGAGGCCAACAACATCTTTCTCGCCATTCTCCAGGAGCGGATGCTGGACCTCCCCATCCGTCGTGGGGGGGAGGAGACCTACTTGAGGGTCGATCCGAACTTCACGGCGATCTTCACCTCGAACCCCGAGGAGTACGCCGGCGTCCACCGGAGCCAGGATGCCCTCCGCGACCGAATGATCACCATGGACTTGGACCACTTCGATGAGGAAACGGAGGCCGCCATCACCCAGGCTAAGTCCGGTCTCCCCCGGAAGGAGGCGGAGAAGATCGTCAAGGTCGTCCGGGCCCTCCGGGAGTCGGGAGCGTGTGAATTCTCTCCCACCGTCCGCGGCGCGATCATGATCGCCAGATCCCTCACGGTGCTCAATGGCCACGTCAAGGGGTCCAGTGGAGTCTTCCGGCAGGTCTGCCAGGACATTCTGGCCTCGGAGACGAGTCGGGTGGGGAGCAAGAGCAATCAGGCCAAGGTCAGGGAGCTGGTGAAGAAGATCGTCAAACAATACTGCTGAGGGGAGGTGGCTCTGATGCTGATGCGAGCCTTTGCAAAGGTAGACGCCGATGGGAAGCTCTCCATCCCCAACAACATCCGGCTGGAAGTGGGGCTCAAGGCCGGCCAACTGGTGGAGTTGAAGGTGGTGGGGGCCAGCAAGAAGAAGCAGCTTCTACTCTCCGCGCGCGAGAGCGCCCGGTGATCGGGAGGCAGCCATGAGAGGGGTCACGGACGTCACTGGGCTCCGGGACATCCGGAGCCTGCACACCACCGGCCAGCGCGCCATACCCCGGAGGCAGGGGTCCACCTACCTCGAGCTCTACATGCTGCGGGTGGAGAAGGGGCGGCTCGACAAGGAGGCGGCCCTCCTGGCCAAGCGCAGCCAGGGAATCCAGAAGCGTCTCTCTGATATCCATCGGCAGATGGAGGACCTGGAGCGGCCGGCTCAGTCAGAACGCCCCAGCAATGCAGGGGAAACGGCAACAGCGCGGAACGCCCCCGCGAAGAAGTGGAAAACGTTCTCCATGAACTACTGATGAGATCACTGGGGAGGGGATAGGGTATCATGATGAAGCTGATGGAGTGGGGCTCCTGGCGGAGGGGGACGGCCGCAAAGAGGGGGCGAGAGGTCGTCCCGGGGAGGATCTTCTCCTGCGCCTTCTGTCGCGGGACCGGAGTCCTCCCCCGCTCGAAGGGGATCCAATGCCCCGTCTGCCGGGGTGCAGGCAGTGTGGAAGTTGACCCACCGGCTATCATCTGCGCCTATTGCGGTGGAAGGGGTGAGGCCAATCCCCAGACCAACATTACTTGCATTGTCTGTCGGGGCAAAGGGGTCGTCCCCGTCAAAGAGCCCTTCACCGAATGCCGCCAGTGCCGGGGCAGCGGGATTGAGGCCAACAGCAAGCTCCCCTGCCTGGCGTGCCGCGGCAAGGGCGTTGTCCAGGCACTCGTCCAAGCGAAGGGATGATAATTATGGAAGCCCTCCACCTCTACTGTGTTCTCGGGAATGGCGTGCAGGTAGACTCCGGCCTGATCGGCCTCGATGGGCGTCAGGTCTCAGACGTCTGCCATCGCGGTCTGACAGCTCTCGTCAGCCTCACTCCTATCCGGGCCTACAAGTCCATGAAGAAGGAGGAGGTCATCCCATACCTCTTCACCCATCAGGTCGTCCTCGAGCAGGTCATGAAGCGCCAGACAGTGGTACCCGTGAAGTTCGGGACTATGGCTCGGGATGAGGCCCGGGTGCGGAAGATCCTGGAGTCAGGCTACCCCCAGCTTACGGCCGCCCTGGAGGCTATGGAGGGGAAGATTGAGCTCAACCTGGTGGCCCAGTGGCGCGACCTCATTTCGGTGTTACGGCAGATCGGCGAAGAGCCGGAGATCAGGCAGAACAGGGCCGCAATCGCGGACCGGTCCCCGCAGGAGACCACGGAAGAACGGATCAGAGTCGGTCAGATGGTCAAGGTCCGGCTGGATCAGCGACGGGAGGCCCTGGGCGCTGAGATCGCCCTAGCCCTCAAGCCCTTGGCCCACGGCCTCTGCCCTCATGCTCTTCTGGACGATCGAATGATCCTGAACACCGCCTTCTTGGTGGACAGGGACAGGGAAGGAGAAGTCGGCAAGGCTCTGGAGCGGCTGAACAACCGATACGACAACGCCATCGATTTTCGCTGCGTGGGGCCACTTCCCCCATACAGTTTTGCCACCGTTGAGGTCAGGTCATTCGAGTTTGAGGAGATTGACTCCGCGCGGCGGCTCTTGGAACTGGGGGAACAGGCCACCCTTCAGGATGCCAAGGAGGCCTACCGGCGGCTCGTCCAGCAGTGCCATCCAGACCTTATCTCCGATGGGGGCAAGGTCGGCCAGAAGGCCAACGGCGCATTCGAGGCGGTGACGCGGGCCTACCGGCTTCTGGGGGAATACAGCCAGGTGGGCTCATCCTTTCGCGCGCCAGACGTCCTGGACACTGTGGCAGTAAAACTCTTTCAATTGTCTCAGGAGCCCGCCGGTGCGTGAGGAGGGGAAGTACCTGTATGCGATCATCGGGACCAACGAGGAAAGGAACTTCGGCCCCATCGGCCTGGGCGGCCGGGAGGTCGAGACCATCGCCTACCGGGATCTCAGCGCGGTCATGAGTACTGCACCCTTGCGCAAGTATGAGGTCAGCAAGGCGAACCTCCTGGCCCATGAGCGGGTACTGGAGCGAGTCATGAACGAGCATACTGTCCTCCCGGTCAGATACTGCACTGTCGCCCAGAACGCTGAGGAGATCCGGCAGCTCCTGGAGCGGCGGTACCAGGAACTGAAACATCTCCTGCGAGACCTGGACGGGAAGGTGGAGCTGGGGGTGAAGGCCTTCTGGCGGGAGATGGATCTCCTCTTCCAGGAGATCGTGGATGAGAACGAGGCGATTAAGCATCTGAAGGCGGAGATCGCCAGGCAGCCGTCCCGTCAGACCCATCCTCAGCGGATCGCCATCGGCAAGATGGTCCAGGCCGCCCTGGAGGCGAAGAAGGAGGGGGAGGGAGAGCAGATCCTCTGGGTATTGAGGCGTCTGGCTGCGGAGCACCGTCTCAACGCGACCGTCGGCGACAGGATGTTCCTCAACGCTGCATTCCTGGTGGATCGGGCCAGGGAGAAGGAGTTCGACGACCAGATGGAGCGGCTGTCCCTTCGATACCGGGAACGCGTGAAGTTCGCCTACGTGGGGCCAGTCCCCCCTTACAACTTTGTCAACATCATCCTCCACCCTGACGAGTGACTCAGAAGGGATTTCCTCTATGGGAAAGTACATCTATTGCGTCACGGATGAGGCTCGAGAGGAGAGCTTCGGCCTTTTAGGAATCGGCGGCCGGGATGATGAGTTGACCGCCATCGCGTATCGCGACATTGCAGCCATCGTGAGCGACTCCCCCGTCATGCGCTATCCCGTCTCTCGGGAGAACTCGCTGGTTCACGAGCGGGCCATTGAGGCCGTCTTCAAATGCCATACTGTCCTGCCCGCCCGATTCTGCACTATTGCCGAGAACGAAGCGAGGGTGCGGGCCATCCTGGAGCGGGAGTATGTCGAGTTCAGGGGCCTCCTGGAGCGGATGCGCGGAAAGGTGGAGGTGGGGGTGAAGGCGATCTTCAACGAAACGCTCATATACCAAGAGATTCTCGAGCGATACGGGGAGATCCGGAGGCGGAAAGAGGCCATCGCCAAACTGCCTCCCCAGCAGGCCCACTGGCAGCTTGTCGAGGTTGGGAGGATGGTGGAGGCGGCCCTTAAGGTCGAGAAGGATAGAGTCCGGGAGGAGATCGTGGAGGCGCTGAAGGGGGCCTGTCACGACTTCCGCCTGACCAATCGGCTCCTGGGGGAGCGGATGATCATGAATGCGGCCTTCCTGATAGACCGGGACCAGGAGGCGGCCTTTGATCGGAGAATGGACGAGCTGGCTGAGCGGTATCGGGAGATGGTCAGGTTCAAGTATGTGGGGGGGTTCCCCCCCTTCAACTTCGTGAACCTGGTCATTCAGGTCTAGGAGAGGAATTCATGCTCCTCATTGACGATCTCATCGCGCTCCCCTTCAAGGGCCTCATCGGCGTCTTCGAGAAGATCCACGAGATGGCCGACCGGGAGCAGAACGATGAGGGGTACATCCAGGAAAAGCTCCTGGAACTCCAACTCCTCTACGAGATGGACGAGATCGGCGAGGCGGAGTACACTGTGCAAGCAGCGGAATGGGAGGCGAGGCTCAATGCCGTCCGGCAGGCCGACGAAGAGGTGGAGTTGGCGGGAGGTGAGGCGGTGCCAGGCCCTGCGGAGACCGGTGGGGGCGATGCCGTGACTGGCAGCGGTGGGCCCCCGCATGAAGGGGAGGTGTAACGCTATGGTAGGGTCATTCAAGTGTCCGGGGTGTGGGGAGACGACGTGGGGGGCGCTCAAGCATTGCACGAAGTGCGGGGAGCCGTTAACACGGCGATGCCCCGAGTGCGGGGGAACGTGGCGGTACATCTACAAGGATGACTACAAGTTCTGTCCGTCCTGCGGGGCGAGGGTCGAGCCGGCCAGAGTGGGACGGTAGGGGGACGACATGCCACAGAACATCCCCCACAGCATCCAGACCACCAGCCTGGCTGACATCCTGGAACGGGTCCTCGACAAGGGGATCGTCATCGCCGGCGACATCAAGATCTGCCTCGCCGACGTCGAGTTGTTGACCATCAAGATCCGGCTCCTGGTCGCCTCGGTGGAGAAGGCCAAGGAGATGGGAATCGACTGGTGGCAGAGCGACCCCGCCCTCTCCTCGAAGGCCAGGGTCCTGGAAGAGGAGAACCATCAACTCAAGGAGCGGCTTGACCGACTTGAGGCCCGCCTCGGCGGGTAAGGCATGGGAGGAAGATATGACAGAGCGAAAAGGTGGAGCGGGATTCGGCCTCGGCGACCTCTTCAAGGGAATTGGCGACCTCATCGAGCTCCTCAAGGAGATGGAGGCGGAGGGGAAGACCGAGACGACTCGCACGGGGGAGCTCAGGGGGAAAGGGCGGCTTAAAGATCTGAGAGGAGTGTACGGCTTCAACGTCAAGGTCGGCCTGGGGGGCGAACCCACCGTCGAGACCTTCGGCAACATCAAGAAGGGCGAAGCGGGGGCCGTGGTCGAGGAGGTGCGGGAGCCGCTGGTAGACGTCTTCGATGAGAACGAGGCCATCCGAGTGATTGCCGAGATGCCCGGAGTGGATACCGGTGACGTCCGGGTAGAGCTGAAAGATGACATTCTCACCATCTCCGCCGAGGGCAAGGACCGGAAGTACAGCAAAGAGATTCTCCTCCCTGCCAAGGGAAAGCAGGAATCGCTGAAGACCTCCTACCGGAACGGCATCCTGGAGGTCACTGTCGCTAAGGCCGGCAAGAGCGCGTGAAGCTGATCCTCTTCGGCGGCAAGGGGGGGGTCGGTAAGACCACGTGTGCCTCGGCCGCGGCCGTCCAGCTCGCCGACGCTGGATGCCGGACGCTCCTGGTTTCGACCGACCCGGCCCACTCCCTCTCCGACTGTCTCGAGCTGGAGATCGGCCCTGAGGTTCAGAAGATCGAAGGGGTCGCGAACCTCTCGGCGTTGGAAATCTCGGCCCAGCGGCTCTTCCTGAAGTTCAAGGAGGAGCATGGCGAGGAGATCAAGCGCATTCTGGAAACCGGGACCTATCTGGACGAGGGAGATATCGACGACCTCTTCCCCCTCTCCATCCCCGGGCTCGACGAGGTGATGGCCTTTAAAGAGCTGGTGGAGCTGATGGATCGGGGCGAGTACGACTTCCACATCCTGGACACGGCCCCCACGGGCCACGCCCTGCGCCTGCTGGCCCTCCCCGAGCTGCTGGATGAGTGGATCCGGGTCCTGGCCCGGATGCGGTATAAGTACCGCTACGTCGTCTCCCGCCTGGCTCGACGGGACATCCACGAGCCCGCGGATGACTTCCTCTTCACCATGAAGCGGGCGGTGAAGAAGATCCAAGGGCTTCTCCGCGACCCCACCCGCTGTGAGTTCGTCGTCGTCACCATCCCGGAGACGATGGCCATTGCCGAGACCCAGCGGCTGGTCGGGGAGCTCGACCGCCTGAAGATCCCCGTTCGGCGCCTGGTCGTGAACCACGTGGTCTCCTCGGAGGGCGGGGCCTGCCCCTTCTGCTGCGAGCGGTGGCAGGAGCAGCGAGGGTTGCTTCAGGAGTGTGAACACGCCTTCCCCCAGCTCACGATCTTCAAACTGCTGGCGCGTCCCAAGCAGGTCAAGGGCCTCCAGCGGCTCAGGGAGATTCTATTTCCCATCCAGTGGTTCAGCGCGGATCCCGTGGTCGTGACGGATCGGGGCCTTGCGTGATGGAAGAGCGGCCTCCGAAAACCCTCACCCTCCGGGTGGCCGAAGCCCTTCCCAAGGACGTAGGGCGGGGGCTCGCCCGCCTTGATCCTGACGACATGAAGGCCCTTGGCGCCGAGGTGGGCGACATCGTTCAGATCCAGGGGAAGCGCCAGACCGTGGCCAAGCTCCTGCCAGCCTACGTAGAAGCCCGGGGGAAGGGGATCGTCCAGGTGGACGGCCTCACGCGGACCAACGCTCAGGTGGGACTGGCCGAGAGAGTGACAGTGACGAAGGTCTCGGCCCGGCCGGCGGCGAGGCTCACCCTTTCCCCCCTTTCCCCGATGCGTCCGACCAAGGGAGAGCGGGACACCCGCTACCTCGCCCGGCTCATTGAGGGCTTGCCGATGCTATCCGGTGACCGGATCCGGGCCACCATCCTCGGCACCACGGCTCAGGAGTTCACCGTTTTGGAAACCGTGCCCGGAGGGCCTGTCATCGTCCAAGCCGCCACTCTGCTCCGCGTCCGCCAGCCCGAGGGCCCTGTGGAGGCCTCGAAGGTTTCCTACGAGGACATCGGGGGGCTCCGCCGGGAGATCCAGCGGGTCCGGGAGATGATCGAACTCCCACTGAAGTATCCAGAGGTCTTCGAACGCCTGGGGATTGGTGCGCCCAAAGGAGTGCTGCTCCTAGGCCCACCCGGCTGTGGCAAGACGCTCATCGCCAGGGCTGTGGCCAACGAAACAGACGCCCGCTTCTTCGCGGTGAGCGGGCCGGAGGTGATCCACAAATTCTACGGAGAATCGGAGGCCAAGCTCAGAAAACTCTTCGAGGAGGCGGAACGTCAGGCCCCCAGCATCATCTTCCTCGACGAAATAGACGCCATTGCCCCCAAGCGCGAGACGGTGGTGGGGGAGGTGGAGAAGCGGGTGGTGGCTCAGCTCCTGGCCCTCATGGATGGCCTCCGCGGGAGGGGCCAGGTGATTATCATCGGGGCCACCAATATCCCCAACGCCCTTGACCCGGCTCTTCGACGGCCAGGCCGCTTTGATCGGGAGATTACCATCGGGATCCCGGACAAGAAGGGTCGGCTGGAGATCCTGGAGATCCACAGTCGGGGGATGCCATTGGCCGAGGATGTGAACCTTGAGGAGCTCAGCGAGATCACCCACGGTTTCGTGGGCGCGGACTTGGAGGCCCTCTGCCGGGAGGCGGCCATGGCGGCGCTGCGCGCTCTCCTCCCTCAGATCGAGTTCGAGGTGGGCGCCATCCCTTTTGAGGCCCTCATGGAGCTCAGGATCAACCGGGCCCACTTCTTAGAGGCCCTCAAGGAGGTGGAGCCCTCCGCCCTCAGGGAGATTACCATCGAGGTCCCCAGCGTCCGTTGGGAGGCGATCGGCGGCTTGGAGCAAATCAAGAAGGAGCTACAACAAACCATGGAGTGGCCCTTGAAATACGCTCCCCTCTTCAAGCACGCCGGGGCTATGCCTCCCAAGGGGATCCTCCTCTACGGTCGCCCGGGGACTGGCAAGACCCTGCTGGCCAAGGCCGCAGCCACGGAAAGCCAGGCGAACTTCATCAGCGTCAAGGGGCCTCAACTCATGTCCAAGTGGGTGGGGGAGTCGGAGAAGGGGGTCCGGGAGGTCTTCAAACGAGCCAAGCAGGCGGCTCCCTGCCTGATCTTCTTCGATGAGATCGATGCCATTGCCCCGATGCGAGGGTCGGGAGGAGACTCGCACGTGACGGAGCGAGTGATCAGCCAGCTCCTCACGGAGCTGGACGGGATCGAGGAACTGCGCGGCGTGGTGGTGCTCGCCGCCACGAACCGGCTGGATATGGTGGACCCCGCCCTGCTTCGTCCGGGGCGGTTTGACCTCCTTATCGAGCTACCACTGCCCGACGAAGCAGCGAGGCTGGAGATCCTCCGGGTCCACACCCGAGGCAAACCCCTGGCCCCTGATGTGGATCTGGCTGCGCTGGCACGGCAGAGCGAGGGCCGCTCGGGCGCCGACATCGAGGCCATCTGCCGGAGAGCCACGATGTTTGCCATCGAGGAGTACCTGGAGGCTCACCCATGGGAGAGCGATCCGGGCTTTCGGAACTACGCATTGAAGATGGCTCATCTTGAGGAGGCCCTGAAGGCCCTGGCGAAAGGAGGAGCGAGGTGAGGGGGAAGATCCTTTTGGTGGATGACGGGGAGGACCTCTGCCGGCTCTTCACTGAGAGCCTGGGGCAGGAGGGATTTCAGGTGGTGGCGGCCAGGAGCGGCCATGAGGCCCTGGCCCTCGTGGAGCTAGAGCCTCCCGACCTCATCGTTCTGGATTTGGTCATGCCGGAGATGGATGGGTTGGAGATCCTGAGAAGGCTCCGAAAACGGGCCGAGGCGGTCAAGGTGGTGGTCCTTACCGCTCACGGGACAGCCCAGCGAGTCAGGGAGGCCATGGCCCTCGGGGTGAGGGAGTTCCTTGGTAAGCCGTTCGATCCCAACCGACTGCTCAGGATCGTCGCCGAAGAGGTGGGGGGAGGAGCTTGCAGTTAGCGCGATGAGGCGGCTCATCTACGTCCCCATCATTCACACCATGGCGGATATGGGGTCCAAGTCGGAGGCGCTCCGGCAGGAGTCCATCAGACGATTCGGGGTCGAAAGCTGGGAGCGGAGCCGACGGGTCATTGATGATGTCTGGGAGGGGATCAGGGCGAAGCTCCTGATCAGGAATCTCCCGTGGGAGCGGGTCAGGATCTATCAGGACGGCCTGCCCGTCTCGGGGAAAGAGCTGGAGATTGCGCGGGGTGTGGCAGCCCAGGGGAGTAAGAACTACCAGATCGTCCTTGAGCTGGTTGACAAGGGGGCGAAGCTGATTGGGACCGAGTCACCAGAGCTCTTACTTCGAGAGTACGCCCACGTTAAGCAGATCACCGAGGCCCAGACAGACGCCGAGCGGGAAGAGGCCAAGCGGAGCTACGCTGCTGAGAGCGCGGAGATCCTGAAGGCGCGGGACACCTTCATCGCCCAGCGGATTGCCGAGACCCTGGAGGAGGGTGAAGTGGCTCTCCTCTTCCTGGGGATGATGCACGAAGTGGATCGGCTCCTGCCAGAGGGAATCCAGGTGGAGTTTCTCATCGATCGGCTCCCACTGTGGGACGCAAAGGAGCGCTGATGCCTTCCGAGATTGGCTGGTACCTCTATGCTTTTTCCCCCCACGGAGACCTGCCGCCAATGATGGGAATCGACGGGCACTCTCCTTTGAGCCTCATCGCCGAGAACGGGATCGTGGCACTGTCCAGCCCGGTCCCCCTGACCGAGTTCGGGGAGGAGGCTCTCCGCCGCAACCTGGAGGACCCCTCTTGGCTGGAGGAGAAAGTGCGCCTTCACGAGTCGATCGTGGAGTCGGCTCTGGCCACGGGTCCGCTTCTCCCGATGAGGTTTGGCACTATCTTCCTTGACGCGGGGACGATCCGGTCGGTCATTCGGAGGAATACTCGGCGCATCCAAGAGGCCCTGGAGTTCCTGAGAGATAAGGTCGAGTGGGGCGTGAAGGGGTTCGCGGACCGGACGGCCCTTCGAGCCGCCGTGCTCAAGAACGATGCGGCGCTCCTTGCCTTGGCCCGCGAGGCAAGCACTAAACCGCCCGGGCTGGCATTCTTCCTCAAGAGAAAAATCGAGGAGAGCGCCTCGACGAAATCCCAGGAGCGTGAAGATGCGCTTGCCAGTCAGGCGCTGGAGGCCCTCCGGGGGAAAGTGGTGGAGCTGGTGGAGTATCCTTCCATCCTCCCCGAGGCCAGAGAGGGGGAGAGGATCGTGCTTAATCTGGCCTGTCTCGTGAGGCGGGAGGGAGTGGAGGACCTCCTCTCCGGGGTGGAGCAGTGGAACCAGAGCCATGCCGAAGAAGCCTTCAGGCTCGTTGTCTCGGGCCCCTGGCCACCATACCACTTTGTCCCGAGGCTTGACGATGAAGGATAACGGCCGGCCTGCTTCCAGCCTGGAACGGCAGGTCACGCTCCTCGAGACGCTGGACCGCCTCCTCAACAAGGGCGTCGTGGTAGCGGGGGATGTGACCCTATCCGTAGCCGATGTGGACCTCATCTATGTTGGTCTCCGGCTCCTCCTCTGCTCTGTGGAAACGGCTAGGGAATGGGGTGTTAAGAGCGTCGAGGAGTGAGCCATGGAGGGGATCTACCTTTACGGGATCGTCGCCTTCCCCCCGCCGCTGTTACAGCAGATCGTTGGGCTCGGGAGGCGTCCCGTCTTCCTTGTTCCGCAGGGGGACCTAGCCGCTGTGGTCAGCCGGTCGCCGCTCACCCTATGGCCCGTCGACGAAGACCACCTGACCCTCCACGAGACGGTGCTAGAGGAGGTGATGATCTCCCGCCCTGTCCTTCCCGCCCGCTTCAACACGCTCTTCAGAACTGAGGATGCTGCGATCGCGCTCCTCAACGAACGCGCTCGGCCATTCCGCTCTGCGCTGGAGCGGGTGACAGGAAAGGTGGAGCTGGGGCTCAGGGTGCTCTGGGAACCGCCTGGTGACTCCGCCACGGCGGTGGATCAAAAGACTAGCGATGAAGGCCCTGGAACGGAATACCTCCACAGGAGGCTTACGGAGGAGCGGCATCGGGCTAGGTTTCGAGCGGCGGGGGAGCGGTTGATTCAGGAGCTCCAGGCCTCTTTCCCCTCCCTGGCTGGGGAAAGCCGGCTCCAGCGGTTCCCCACAGAGCGGCTGCTTCTCACCGGGGCCTATCTGGTGGAGCGGGATCGAGTGGACGCCTTCCGTGAAGGCGTGGCAAAGATCCGGGAAGAGTTTCCCCGCCTTAGCTTCCTCCTCACCGGCCCCTGGCCTCCCTACCACTTCGTCAACGGAGCCCACGATGAAACCAAAGACACTCTCGGCGCCTGAGAGCTCTCTGGCGGAGTTTGAGGGGGAGCTGGAGCAGCTCACCCAGGCCCTGCCGAGACGGATCAACGCCGACCCTGAGAAGGTCGAGCAGGGGCTGGCCAAGCTCGTGCTCACCCTCATCGAACTCCTCAGAAAGCTTCTCGAGCGTCAGGCCCTTCGAAGGATGGAGGGGGGCTCCCTCACCTCCGAGGAGATCGAGCGGATGGGGGTGACCTTCATCCGGCTGGAGGAGAAGATGGTGGAACTCCGGGCACACTTCGGCCTCGCCGAGGACGACCTCAACCTGTCGCTCGGGCCGCTCGGGGACCTGATGTGATCACGCCAACCCGTCAACGGATAGCTCTCTCCTGACATCTCGATAGCGTAGCCCATCCAACGGTGGGACGGCGCTCACCGTACTCTAACTTTACATCCTCCCGAATGACTAGTGGGGTCGGGATCTCATGGGCATAGGGCTCGTGAGGACCGAGGAGATCGGTGCTCCCAGCCTTTTCCCCACATCTCATACAGCGGGCGGAGTATCAACGCGCCATACCCCAACCACCCATGCGCACAACAGAGCTACTAGGCCGGTTCAATCCAGACCCTTCTGCGCGATGAGGAAGATCGCGCTCAGGTTGTTACGATAATGCTCGAACACCCGTCGCATCGCGACTACCCGTCGCCGCGCCGCGCCATCGAGTAGGAGGTTCTTCGCGAGCCTCAGCGCTCCGAATACCCCCTCATCCTGGACTAGGCGCCGCGGCCTCAGCAGGTGCATCGGCGCGTATCCGGACGCTACGACGCGGAATCCGACTCCCTCCAACAGGGCCCTCCACTCGTGTTCTGGCAAGGAGCGGGTGCCAACATGGATCACCGACGACAACATACCGTCGATCTCCTGCTTTTGGTCGGCCGGCATATCGTCGGGAACAACAGCGAGCTCATGAATGCCGTAGCGGCCCCCAGGACGCAGGAGCCGGAACGCTTCCGCCGCGATCAGGCGCTTTCGCTCCTGGGTGTGCATGCTCAACATGGCCTCGCCGATGACGACCGATGCCGAGCCGTCAGGTTGATTCGTTTGATCTGCGGCGCCGACGATAACTGATACATTCGGGCTGCGGGGGAGTTGTCGGGCCGTCCACTGCATTGCCTTTGCGTCCCGCTCGACGCCCACATAGCGCCGAGGCTTCCGCTCCAGGATCATACGCGCCGTCACGCCCAGGCCGGGTGCGAACTCGACTACGTCGTCGTCCGGTCCGATCGCCAAGCTATCGAGCAGCGCTCGCGTTAGACCGAGACCTCCGGGGCGCAAGACGCGCTTGCCAAGTCGGGCAAGGAGCCAGTGACCCGGCATTTTCGCCGGATCCAACTCGCTGCCCGGCAAATCCGTTGATTGCGTCGATCGTTTCGCGGCCATCGGTATCTCCATTACACTAGTTTTTGGGGAACGTTATAATCTATTCTTCGACCAGGCGTGTGAGGTGTGTTTTGCAAAACTCCGCCCATGAGGCCTTGACCTGGACAATTTGTCTTTCTCCTGACATTTTCATAAACCTTTATCCCTGTCATTCCAAAGCGTTCTGGCTACTCAGTGACCGTAAAGAGCGCCATCATCCCAGCGGTGATGTGATCGTTCACGTGGCAGTGATACAACCATGTTCCCGGGTTGTCCGGTGCCATGTCGATCGTCTTCATACTCCCCGGGAGGAGCTCCACCATGTCCATGCGACTCCCCATCCAGAGGACGGTCTGGCCATGCCAGTGCGGCGTGTGCAGATCGACCTCAGTTCCAATACTCAGCACGTACCAGCGCACGCGTTCGCCCTGCTGCATGGTTAATCCAGGCAAGTTGCCATAGACGTAGCCGTTGACGGAGTGCATCAGGTTACTCTCCTGAAACTCGGGATCATCCAGGT
Organism: Candidatus Methylomirabilis limnetica; assembly: GCF_003044035.1. Lineage (NCBI taxonomy): Bacteria > Methylomirabilota (SeqCode) > Methylomirabilia (SeqCode) > Methylomirabilales (SeqCode) > Methylomirabilaceae (SeqCode) > Methylomirabilis (SeqCode) > Candidatus Methylomirabilis limnetica. The sequence goes on along the minus strand of NZ_NVQC01000017.1, from coordinate 196,110 downwards.
TCTTCATCGTTTTCTTAGGCTTGCCGGTAAAGTGGTTGACATTGTGCTCCAGATAGTGGCTGGCGTTCTCATTAAAGACGGTGAACAGCGTGACAAACTCCCGGTCGATGTCTTTGGGGGAACCGTCAGGGTTTGCGTTTCCCTTGCGTGTGACGATGAGCGGCCCGACCAGGCCGGTATTCGTGTCCGCCGGCTCATCGGTGTGGGCGTGATACATCCAGAGGACGGAGCTTCCGTCCATCGGGCCCGGGCCTGCCCGTTCTGGAACCTGCCAGATATAGGTGTGGGTCCCGCCAGAGGGGACAGCATCGTCAGCCATGTCGGCCCCAGAGGTCCCATCGTTGTACGGAGCCCCCTCGGAGTTCTTGAGATATGAGACGCCATGCGGGTGGATGCTAGTGGGAAAGCTGGTCATGTTCTTGAAGACAACCTGGATGGTATCACCAACCTCCCCGCGGATGACGGGGCCCAGAGCACCCAAATGCTCCCATTGCGGCGCGACAGCTTTTGCGGCGGTAAAGGCGGCATCGGTGTACTCGCGGTAGACCGCCTTGCGGTACACTTTGCCGATCCGCTGTTTGCCGCTCTGAACAAAGACATTTTCGCTCTCTCCAAACGCGTTCCCGCTGATCTGGTTGATGCCGGTCGGCGCGTAATCCCAGTCCACCTCGATAGCCGCGATGCGATAGGTGCGGGTCTGTTGAGCTATGGCGGATGTACACCCAATCAGCATCGTGACGAACAGCAGTAAGAGAACCTTCAATCCCTGGTATTGACCCAACCGGTAGTAGGTAAACGATTGTCGCGAGTTGTTCATGATATCCCTCCTGATCTCAAGTTTTTCAAACGTCCTCTGTGTATGCACTGCGCGCCTTCAGGCGCACAGCGAGTAGGACAGCTATAATCAGTACTGCCATGGTTGTCTGGAGGAGAACAAAAGCCCCGATCTTGTAATAGGCGAAGAGGGGATGTACGAATCGGGTCAGCCAGCCCGCGGCCTCGTCTGAAATCGCGGATAGGAAGGTCAGGTGGATCAGCCAGTACTTGACTCGAGGCGTAAGGGGCACGAATAGCACCAGGTGACTCAGCGTCAAGATGAAGATGCCCATTGCCAGGAGATGGAAATGACTGATCTCGAGCAAGACCTTGTAGCTGCGTGGCAGCAAATACTGCGTCTCGGATCCCCGGTAGAAGGCGACGACGGACTCGTAACGAAGCCCCATCTGATTCAAGAAGAGTAATGTGTTGGTCAGCCAAAGGCCTGCACTGTAGATGAGAAACCACAATATGATGAGACGAAGGAGGCGATTCTGGGTCCACTCCCCCGTGACGACGAAACGCATCAGCGCCCTCCTTTTTCGATCAAGACCTGGTAGAGGGCCAGAACCTTACGGACCGACTCAGACATAGCCCGAGCCGTCAAGGTCGCCCCGGTGATCCCCGCGATCTTTCCTCCCACCCGGAGGTCCGGGGTGAGCCTTGCCTGATCGAACTGCTTGAGCCAGCGTTCATTTGGGAGGTATTCCAGTGGCTCATAGAAGGCTAGAATTAGTGTGGAGGCCACCCGCCCTTCCGGGGAGAGCACAACCATGGCAGCCTCCGGCAGGGTCCGTACCGTGTGAACGTCAATCATTGCATAGCCGAGTAGCTTCTGGCCTCGTTTTCCGATGTACATCGTCACAAGCTTGGAATCTAGCGGCGTGCGTGCGAGGGTCTCGATCTGCTTTTTCTGGTCGTTTGTCAGAAAAAATGTCTGCTTCTCGATGATGTCAGCCTCTGGGAACGCCGCCTTGACGGCCTCGTCCTTGGCGTAAAACACCTTGGCGAGGAGGCCAACGGGTGCGCAGAGGTGCAAGACGAGCAGTAAGGTCAGGCCGGCCAGGGTGCGCATAACCTTATCTCCTTGACAGCGTTAGGGATGGGGTGAGGGGGGCGCGAGGCGACCAACTGGTCACTCTTCGGTTCCCCCGCCTCACCCAACTCTCAGGATTGCCCGGCTTCGGCTAAAAGATGAAGCCGAGGCCGACGTTGAGCTCGTCGGCGATCTGGCCCGGCCCTTTCCCATCCATGTTCCGGTAGTCGAGCTTGAGCACCACGTTGGGGATCGGTTTGAAGCTCAGGCCCGTGTTGATCACTGTGGTGTTCTGTAATCTGTCGGGGGTGAAGCCGGATGGGACATCAGCCTGGGTATTGAGCCGCTCGAATCGGAAGAACGGAGACAGCGACATGTCGGTCCCAGGGAAGAACAGCGGCAGGATATCATAGCTGGCCTCCGCGTAACCCCCTACGATACGCCGGCTGATGGGTGTCTTTAGCTCAGTGCTCAGAACATCGGCGTCGCTGATGTGCCCCTGGGCGAACAGCGCGCGTAGTTGCAGCCCTCGATACTGATACTGGCCATGGAACTCGTAGAGCCTGAGGTTTGCAGCGATTTCTTTCCCGGCGAACAGTTGATCCTGTCCGGTATCGCCCCAGAAGACCGACCCTCCGAGCAGGAGGCCCGGCATCGGGGTGTAATCGAGGCGCGTGGTCCAGGCGAAGTCTTCAAACAGGGCTCGGTTCCCGTTCTGGCGGGAGCTCCGGATATCGCTCTTGGAAAAGCCCTTGGCGTTCAGACTGTTTGTGACATAGGTCCGGTAGGTCAGCCCCGGCAGGATCGTGCCGTGGAGCCCCACCCCAAGCTCCCGCCAGGTGCTCGGGAGAATCCGCCGCTCCACCTCCGGGCGGAGGTTGCCGAAGTAGGTTGTGGGCTCGTGCATCTCGTTGATGAATCCCATCGGCATCAGGAGTAGTCCCGCCCTGATGTTTGCCCGCTCAGTCAGGAGGAAGTCCAAGGTGAGAAATTCTACTGAGACCGAGCCCGAGGAGGCGGACTTGGTTGTGCTGGTCGTTGCATGCTCATACTCGATCTCTGAGTTCAAGATGATCCGGTCCGAGAACTTGTACCCAATATAGGTGATGAAGCGCGCGAGGTCGCCGACATCTCTCTTCTTGTCCGGTCCCTCATTATCGCCGACGAAGAAGTTGGCGTTGGCCTCGCCGTAGCCGCCGATTGACAGCCCTCTCGGCATCTGGTAAACCTTCGAGGCTGCCGGACCCAGGCCGTAGAGGCTCTTGTACTCGATCGTTTCAGGTAGGGTGATCTTGCTCTTGAGCGTCTCCATCTCTTCGCCGAGGATGACGGTCTTTCGCTCCTGTTCTTCTCTCCGCTTCGCCTGCTCCTGTTGAGCCTCGGCCTCCTTGGCAGCCCTTTCCTTCTGAGCGGTTTCGATCTCGCGCACCCTTCGATCCTGTTCTACCTTGTCCTGCTTAAGCCGTTCGATCTGCGTCTGAAGATCTTTGAGTTGCCTCTCCAGATCCTCCAATGGGGCCGCCGCGACCGCCATGTTGGGCGAGACCATCCAGACCATCAATGCAGCCATGAAACATCGCAACAGTTTTATGTTCATGTCTTCCTCCTTTAGGTTCCTCGACGCCTGTTTGGGTCAGTGGATCAACGTTCAAGTTCTGCCGAGCGATCCAGAAGCTCCACCCGGCCACGAAGTCCCGGCGTAATTTGAACCGAGACCTTCCCTGGATGGCGAGCGAGGGGGTTGACCACGATCCCTTCGACCCCGCTCACGCGTTGTATGAACGCCATTGCGCCTGCCCCGTGGATCATGGCGGCGGTCGCCAGGCCGTCGGCGCGCATGGCGCTCTTTGCGATGATGGTCGCGCTCAGCGCGCTATCTGCTGGCGTTCCGGTTCGAGGGTGTAATAGGTGGCCGTAACGCATCCCGCCGACAGTGAAGTAGCGAAAGTAATTTCCGGATGTCGCCGCAGCCTCATCCTCGGCCAGAACCGAGAGCAGCAGCCTCGAAGGCGCGAGAGGATGCCGCAGGCCGATCCTCCAGATACCCCCATCCCGGTTGCGGCCGACAACTCGGAGGTCGCCCCCAGCATTGACCAAACCACTGTGAACGCCTTGCTTCGCGAGAGCCTCCGCCGCGACGTCAACGGCATAGCCCTTGGCGATGCCCCCCAGATCGATGCCCATCCCAGGCTGTTGTAGTTGAACGCTGCGGTTGTTGGGATCAACGGAAAGGCCACTATGGGCCACCAGACCGAGGGCTGCCTCAATCTCCCGCGATGATGGAAGGCGGCCTCGCTGCGTCGCGCGGCGCCAGAGCTGCATCAACGGGTGGATGGTGACATCAAGGGCGCCACCGCTCATCAGCGCGATATCCTTAGCTTCCGTCAGTACGCCGAAGGTTTCCTCCCCGACCGAGACAGGGAGTGTGGCGGCCAGACGGTTCACCAGACCGATCTCACTGTCGGACCGAAAGATACTCATCAGACGATCGACGTCCACCATTCGTTGCAGGCCGGTCTCAATCGCCTCCCTGGCGATCGAGAGGTCAGGATGATTTGCCTCGATCTCCACGGCCGTGCCCATCAGTAGACGGCCGAGTGTGAGTGTCTGCATCCTCGATCTGCCCCATGCTCTTCCGGGTGAGAGGGACCCGAAAAGCGTCCCCACAAAGCCTCCGGCGATCGCCAGGAGGAAGCGTCTTCGGCGGAGGCCGAACTCGTCAAGGATCTGCAGATCGCGTTCAGCCATAAGGAAATCCCTCCCTCAAGTTTCTCCCCTCCATTTTACGGTTGCCCCTGTGTCTTCTAAGTGAAACGAAACTAGACTTCTCCTCAGGAGGTTGCTAAAATCACAAAGCCAGGAAGGCCAAAAGTGGAAAGGCCCCATGGGGTCGCTTGACACAATGGCCATCCGAGGCGTCAGGCGACTCCACCGCGCCGGCCGGCAAGCAGGGAGCGGTGGAGTCGCCTTCTCTTATTCCGTGAAATCTTGGAACCGTTAAAAGCTCGTCTTCAGTTTATCTCCTCAAATCGCGACTTCATTTCGTTAAGGGTTGATACCCCGCGGCTTGCCGCGAGTTCGTCATACCGGTGGACCCCGGATCGGAGTCCGGGGCAGGCGCCGGTATCCAGAGGGTCCGACTGGATTCCGTGTCAAGCACGGAATGACGGGCCAGAACAGAAGACGATACCCCGCAGCTTGCTGCGCGGTCGTTCATTAGCCAACTCGCATGTCCACGGTTTTGTGTGATCACTGCGTTACCCATCAAAACCTTCAGCCTTCAGCCTTCAGCCTATCCACCTGAGTTGTTACATCGAAACAGACCACATGGGTCGGATTGGCTTTTACGGTGACCCTGGTCCCCGGCTCGATGAGCTTCGTTGAACCCTGGCTGCTGTGAATCTTCTGGCCGGATGGCAGGCGCACGCAATAGAGGTTGTCTGGGCCACGGAACTGCCTGGTGATCACGGTCGCCTCGCTCGCCTCATCGGGGATCAGGTCGATATCGTCTGGCCTGATCATCAGCTCCACCGCCTGCCCTACCGAAAGCCCCTGCTGGTTCGGGAACGTGCCCAGCTCCGTGGTGATTCTCTCGCCTTGGACGAGGCCGGGGATGAAATCGGCCGAACCGACGAACTGAGCGATAAAACGGGTGACCGGCGTATGGTAGATCGCCTCCGGATGGTCGAGCTGCTCCAGGCGCCCATGGTTCAGTACCCCAACACGATCGGCGATGACAAACGCCTCCTCCTGGTCATGGGTCACGAAAATGGCGGTAGTCCCGGCTTGGCGGAGGATCGAGTGGACATCTTCCCGTATCTGCGTCCGCATATCGGCATCCAGGTTACTGAACGGCTCATCCAACAAGACGACCTGCGGGCCGGGGGCCAGCGCACGCGCCAGAGCAACCCGTTGCTGCTGCCCGCCGGAGAGCTCATACGGGTACCGTCCCTGAAGGGTTGAGAGTCCTACCAAGTCCAACGCCTCCGCGATTCGGCTCCGTTGTTGCTCCGCATTATAGCGGCGTAGGCCAAATGCGACGTTCTCCAGGACTGTCAGGTGCGGGAAGAGCGCATAGTCTTGGAAGACCATGCCCACGCCTCGCTGCTCCGGTGGCAGCAAGATCGTGTCGTGGGCTACCGTTCGGCTACCAATCTCGATCCGCCCGCTATCAGGGGCCTCAAACCCGGCGATCAGGCGTAGCGTCGTGGTCTTTCCGCAGCCGCTCGGTCCCAACAACACCAGGATCTCTCCTCGCTCAACGGAGAAGGAGATTTCCTCTACCGCGGGGATCGTGTCGTCCCCATAGTGCTTGCTCACCCGATCGAGCCGGATAACCATGGGACGCGGTGGTGAGATCGGCACGGCATTCACTGCTGTCTCACGCGGGATGACCTTCGTTCCTGCCGCCACGATCCCTCCTGTCATCTTTCCCGCCCCGTTATCCATCGCTGCGCTCAATCGAGCTGTGAGACGGTGGCGTCAAGTCGGCTGATGAGGAAGAGGGGGAGCGCGGTGATGGCGATGAGAATCAGTGAGGTCGCCGCAGCCCCGGCGTAATCAACCTCAATGGAGGCGATCCATATCCTGACCGACAGGGTGTCGAACCCGGCCGGGCGGAGGAGGAGCGTGGCGGCCAGCTCCTTCATCGAAGAGATAAAGACGAGCATCCATCCTGCTGCAATCCCCGGTCGGATGAGGGGGATGGTGACCTCTCGAAGCGCTTGCCAGGTGGACCGGCCAAGGCTACGGGCCGCCTCCTCCAGGTTCCGATTGACCTGAATCATCGCGGCCGTACTACCCTGGACCGCTTGTGGGAGAAACCGCAGGAGGTAGCCGATGATCACCATGGCGGCGGTTCCGTAGATCCATGGCAGGTACGCATTGTAGAGGAGGATCAGGCTCAGCCCAAGGACTGTGCCGGGGATGGCATACCCGAGTTGGGTCGCGGACGTGAGGATGAGCGGCGCCAACCCCTTTCGGCGCTGGGTAAGGTAGGCGACGAAGAGCCCAAGTCCCGATGCCGCCGTCGCCGCCACGGTCGCCGTCCAGAGACTGTTCCAAAGATAGCGGTGGCCGGCGATGAGCGTGCGCAGGAAGCTCATCGGTGAGCCGGTTTGGTAGAGGAGTAGCGCAACCGGCAGAAAGACTGAGCCGGCGATGATGAGATAGGTACAGCAAAGGACCGGCACCTTCCATCGCCCGAGAGGGTAGATGGTGGGTGGTCTGACACCGCTTCGCCGCTGGACGAAACCGCGGCGGCCCAAGCTTTTCCGCTGGGCCATCAGGACCACGGCCGTCAGGATGACCAGGATAATGGAGAGGGCGGCCGCATTCCGCTGGTCGAAGCGGGTATTGAGCTGATGGAAGATCTCGGTGGTAAAGGTGTCGACCCGGAGCAACGAGACGGCGCCGAAGTCCGAGAGGGCGTAGAGAAAGACCAGCAGCGCTCCGGCCAGGAGGCTAGGGCGCAGCAGGGGGAACGTGACCCGAAGGAAGATACCAAACGGCCCAAGACCTGCGGCTCTGGCCGCTTCTTCGAGAGCCGGATCGCTTCCCTTGAGGGCACTGCCGACAATGAGGAGGATGTACGGATAGGTAAACAGGCCGAGCACCAGGACCCCGCCCCACAGGCCATAGATGTTCACGATCGGCCCGCTGGTACCCATAGCCTGGAAGATCTTATTGACCCACCCGACGGGACCGAGCAGCGTGATGTACGTAAAGGCGCCGATGTATGGGGGGATCGCCAGCGGCAGGACCCCCACGATCCGGAGAAAACGTCGCCCCGGGATGTCCGTGCGGGTGAGGATCCAGGCGGGTGGCAACCCAAGGATTATAGCCCACAACGTAGCGAGGGTGGCGAGCAACACAGTCCGCGCGATCAGCGAAAGTACGGAGCTGTTCATGAGGATCGAAAAAGCCTTCGGCCCTCCGGTGAAGGCAGAAGTCAAGAGACTGACCAAGGGAGAGGCGGTCAGAAGGATAATCAGGGCCGTCCCGGCGGCGATTGCAGGCTGAAGCCCCACTGCCTGCGACCGCCACAGCGTGGCGAACTGTCTCGGGCCTACGCGTCGCACGTCGCTGCCGGCCATGTCTTGCGCTTCACCATGTTGTTAGATGGTAACTACTCAGGTGTTTAGGCTGAAGGCTGAAGACTGAAGGCTCTGAATTATCCCGCAAGGCACGAATCAAGCCGTTCAAGACCTCCTCGGTTTCTATGACTTCTTGTTCAACCCGATAAACCAATATTGCTACTTCATCCGCCAACTCAAATGCCCGAAGTTTTGTGTGATCGCACATGATTTGTCACTAAAAACCTTCAGCCTTCAGCCTTCAGCCTGTCTACCTGAGTAGTTACGTTAGATGTTCGGCCGGCCCTTACAGACCGGGGAAGAGGGCGATGGTTTTATCCTCCAGGTCAGCCAGGCGCTCTTGACTGATCTGGAGCGCTTTGAACCCCGCGAGCGGCCGGACCGGGCCAGGGTCTATCCCGGGAAGGAGCGGGATCTCGAAGGCGTGGTGAACCAGGAGTTCCTGGGCAGGCTTACTGAAGAGGAAATCGACGAATTGCCTGGCCTGGTCGAGGTTCTTTGCGCCCTTCACGATTGCTACAGCATTCGGGTTGACCATGACGCCCATGCCTGCAGGCCCTTGATCCGGATACACGACCCCGATCGGCAGCTTCGCTTCAAGGGCCAGGTGGTAGTTGGGTGAGTTAGTCAATCCCACGGCGAACTCACCGCTCCCTACGCCGCGCCAGACATCGGAGTTGTCAGGCAGGACCTTCAGACCGTTCTCGATCAGCTTATCGATGTACGCCTTGGCCTTCGCCTCGCCCATGACCTCCACCAAGGCGCTCAGCCAGGCGAGGGTCGTCCGCTCGCGCGTACCGGCGATGGCGATCTTCCCCTTCCACCTGGCCTCGGTCAGGTCTAATATCGAGTTCGGGGTATCGCTCTCCCTCACGAGGTTCTTGTTGTAAATGATGACCCTGGCGCGTCCGGAGATACCGGTCCAAAGCCCGCGAGCACTCTTGTGCGAGGCCGGCATCGCGCGGGCGCCGGGAGAGGTATACGGCTCCAGTAGCCCTTCCTTCGCAAGGATCTCGCAGACACCGGCCTCGGTGGCGATAAAGATATCGGCCCTCGGCCGCTGCCGTTCCTGGAGCATCTCGTTCGCGAGGCCGGAGGTCTTGCCCGTTTTCAGCGCAACCTTGATGCCGGTCTGCCGCTCAAAGAGTTCCACTACCGGCTTAATCGCGCTCTCTTTACGGCCGGAGTAGATGACTAACTCGGAGGCCGATGCAGAAGCGTGTACGTGTAAGAGCAACGATACGGTAAGGAGTAAGACCCAAGAGGACAGGAGTCGTGTTGAGAGGCGCCTACTACGCACCAGCCTTCTGAAACGTGCCATTACACCTCCTAGCTGCGGATCTCGGGACGCCGCATGACAAAGACAATCATTTTCAATAAGGTCGCCTAAAAAGGCTTCTTCCGGGGGCCTCATCCGGCCACAATCGCAGAGACCTTACCGGGTCCTCTGCTGACGTTCGCGCCACAGTCGCGACAGAGACCGTACAGCTCCAGCTTGTGGTACTGAATGGAGAAACCCAACCTACGGACGATCTGTTCCTGCAGCGCCTCGATCTCGCAGCTTGCGAACTCGGTGATCTTGCCGCACTCGGTGCAGATAATGTGATCGTGGTGGCGCTCACTGGATGCGTGCTCGAACAGGCCGCGCCCATCGCCGAACTGTCGCTCATGGGCAAGCCCGGCGTTCTTCAGGAGTTTCAGTGTCCGATAGACGGTGACGAGCCCGATCCGTGGGTTCCGACCCCCCACCTGGCGATAGAGGCCCTCGGCGCTGACGTGCGTCGTCGTGGCGAAGAAGGCCCGTGCGATCAACTCGCGCTGGCGGGTCGCCTTCAGCCCGGCTCGATGAAGGTACTGCTGGAATTGGAGAAGTTTAGCCTTCATAGCATAAGAAAATGAAAACGATTGTCAATGTCGATTAACCAGCCCAGGATAAATGTTGACCGGAGCAGTGTCAAGAAAAAAATTCAACAGCCCGTCTGTTGGTCTATCCTCTTGACATGTGTATACTGTCATAATATACATATCGTATGGACGTATACGAGCAGATGGCCAAGTGTACAGGATTTCTTTGGGACGAGGGAAATGTCCTCAAGAGCTGGGTAAATCACCGCGTGACGGCTGCGGAGTGTGAGCAGATATTTTTCAATTGTCCGCTTATTGTTGTCGAAGACCTGGTGCATTCCCAGGTCGAGGAACGATTGTATGCTCTTGGCCAGACCGATGCCGGGAGGCTGTTGCTGGTGGTCTTTACGCTCCGACGCAATCTGATCCGTGTGATTTCGGCCAGAGACATGAGTAAGAAGGAGCGAAGGGAGTATAAGGCGTCATGAAGAAGATCCCGAGGTTTTCGTCGGAAGATGAAGAGCGCGAGTTTTGGGCGACGGCCGACTCGACGGACTACATCGATTGGAAGAAGGGCAGGAGGATGCTCTTTCCCCGGCTTCACCCTTCTGTAAAAACGATATCGTTGCGGCTGCCGGAAATCATGTTGGAAGAGTTGAAGCTCCTGGCGAACAAACGCGATGTACCATATCAGTCATTGCTCAAGGTGTTCCTGAGCGAACGCATCGACCATGAATTGAAGTCAGCCGGTCATAGACCGGCGAAGATCTAAGGTAACTACTCAGGTGTTTAGGCTGAAGGCTGAAGGCTGAAGGTTCTAAATTATCTAGCAAGGCACGAATCGAGCCATTCAAGACCTTTTCTGAGTTTTCTTTGATCACGCGTAACTATTCAGGTGGATAGACTGTAGTCTTTTAGACTGTAGGAACGCGCACAGATGAGCCAGGCGTTTTCTGAATGCGACGCGAACATGATGGAGGCCGAAAAGGTTCTGGGCGCCTTGATTCGGTCCATGCGCAATGGCTAACAGCCTTCAGCCTACAGCCTAAACACCTGAGTAGTTACGATCACGCATGACTTACCCCTAAAAGCCTTCAGCCTTCAGCCTATCTACCTGAGTAGTTACACTATACTCAACTCGTTCTACCGCGCGCCTGAAGCCGATGCGCGCGTACACACGCTCCGCGTCCGGCGTGGCTACCTCGAGCGCGACGAGCGTGGCGCCTTCTTCGCGGGCGAAGCGTGCGGCGTACGCGGTGAGCAGGCCGGCCAGACCGCGCCCGCGGAACTCCGGAGCGGTGGCTACCCCGGTAATATGTCCCACACCGACGCCCGTGTGCAGATGTGCCGCTGCGGCAAGCTGTCCATCCACCCACGCGCCGAGCTGGTGCATGCGCGCCGCACGCATACGCGCAACCAGCCGGATACGCACCGTTGGATCCTGCCACGCCGACTCGCCCGAATCGAAACTGACGCCCAGGATGCGCCCCGCGGCCGGCATGTCCTCAGGCCCTGTCTTGCCCAGCCGCACGTCTGCCGGTACCGACGGGTCGACCGGCTCGTACTGAAACATGACGTACTTGTGGGACTCGAGCGCACAGCCCGCCGACTGCAATGCCTCGGCCAGTCCCTCCGGCGCTGTCTCGAGCGTGAACGTGAAGTGCGGGCTATAGCCCCGCGCGCGGTAGTGCGCCATGACCTCCTCGATGCACTCGCGCCCTGGGATCTCGCTCCACGGTACGACGCCGGCATAGTTGTACCAGGGCACGGCGATCTCGTCGTTCGTGAAAAGCACGAACGGGTGCCTGATGGTCACCATGCACCCCATGGAGCGGTTGTGCTCGACGAGGTAGGTTTCGTAAGAATCCAGGGTAGTGCGAATCGACGCGTCCATAATCTCTCCAACCCCCCTTTGATAAAGGGGGGCGAGGGGGGATTTGATCGAGGCTCAGGACTCTTTGAGGAACGACAGGACGATGCGGTTAAACTCCTCAGCGTGGGTGAGGACCAAGGCGTGTCCGCTGCCCCGGATCACTGCCAGCTTAGCGCCGGGGATTCCCTCGTGGAGCGTCCCGGCAAAACGCATTGGGGTCATGAGATCTTCATCGCCGGCCACAATCAGCGTGGGGGCCGTAATCCGGCTCAAGCGATCTTCGGTGAAGTGACTGCGTGCGGCCTCGATTTGGCGGGCGTAGACGTCGGACGGGAGAAAGTATGGATCCTCCAGGAATCGGGTGATGACCGACTCTGCCAATCCCGGGATAAGATAGTCCTCGTACGTGAATACCCATGGACTGGTAGCCCGCGCATACTCTTCCCGGCTGAAGCGGGCCCGCATCAAGGCGAACGAGTTCAGTATGTCAGTGCCGCGTCGATCGGCCGAGGTGTAGGTCGAGACAAGGACCAGTCGCTTGACCCTGGTAGGATGGGCAATAGCCAGCTCCTGGGCGACCGCCCCGCCCATGGAAATACCCACGATGTGGGCCTGATCAATGGCGAGTGCGTCCATCAGGCGGATGGCATCGTCGGCCATGTTCTGTATAGTATAGGAACCCTGTGAGCGGTCACTTTGGCCGGCGTCGCGGTTGTCGAAGGTCACGCAACGGAAGTGCCGGCTGAACAGCGGTATCTGCAGCGCCCAGATCCGGTGGTCGATGCCGAGCCCGTGGATCCAGAAGACAGGCTCACAGTGGCCGTCTTCGTGGTAAAACATCTCAATCTCGCCGACCCGGACTTTTGGCATAGAGGCGATTGTAAGGGGGCAGATTATAGATGTCAATCAATCTGGCGAGGGACGGATGAAGCGAGACGCAAGACACCTGATTACCGGGTTAGTTTTGACTGGATCGCCATGCGGGCGTATACTCTACCGGAGTAGGGTAGTTGTCGCTTAGACTGAATTGAGGTGGAAGAGATGATCGACGAGGAGACGAAGCAAAAGGCGATGGGCCGCCTGAGCCGGATCGAGGGCCAGGTGCAGGGCGTGCAGCGGATGGTGGAGGAGGGGAAGTACTGCGTCGATATCCTGTTGCAGCTCTCCGCCGTCCATGGCGCGTTGGAGCAGGTTCGTAAGATTCTCCTGGGCCGTCATATTGAATCGTGTGTTGCAGAGGCGATAGCCTCCGGGCGGGCGGAGGATCGACAGAAGAAGATTGAGGAACTTCTGGAGGTCTTCGCGCGCTACGGCCGGTAGCGCCTGAGGGATCTGGTGCGATACGATACGATCGTAGTTGGTGGCGGGCCTGCCGGGGCGACGGCGGCGATGGCGCTGGCAAAGGCGGGCGCCAAGGTGCTTCTGCTGGAACGGCGAAGGCTGCCTCGCTATAAGGCGTGCGGCGGCTGCCTGTCGCGGCGGGTGGAGCGGCTGCTGCCGTTCGATCTGGGCGAGCTGAACGAGGAGTCGATTACCAACCTCACCTTTACCTGGCGCGGTCGCAATCCGGTCGAGGCGACCTTTTCGGAGCCGGTGGCCTATATGGTCTGGCGCGACACCTTTGATCAGGCCCTGTGCGGCCGTGCGGTTGACGCCGGAGCCGAGTTACAGGATGGACAGGCGGTGCGATCTGTCAAAGAATCGGCGAACGGTGTCGAGGTTGATCTCGGCGGGCGGACGGAGATCGCGGACTTTGTGATCGGGGCTGATGGCGCCTGCGGCGTTGTCGCCAGGGATCTGTTTCCGGATCGCGCGCAGCCAATGGCAGTGGGGCTGGACGCGGAGATTCCCTTGACGAGCGCTGGTGAGGCAGCGCTCCGGGGCCGGGTGATCATCGATGTGGGTAGGACCCCAGGGGGCTATTGTTGGGCCTTTCCGAAGCGTGGGGTGGCCTCTGTCGGCGTATCGATCGACCGGAGGTCGGCGAAGCGGGCCCTACCGTGCCTCACGGCCTTCCTCAGCGCCGGCGGCTTCAGCAACGGCAAAGCGGTGCGGACCACCGGGGCGATGATCCCGGTCTATCATGACGGGACCGGCCCGATTCACCGGGGACGCGCGCTTCTCACAGGTGACGCGGCATGTCTGGTCGATCCCTTTCTAGGGGAAGGGATCTACTACGCCATCCAGAGCGGACAACTGGCAGCCAGGGCCATTGTCAGGGCGGGGAGCGATGGCGGTGATCTCCAGTGGTATCAGGCGGCCATCTCGACGGAGATCACACCGGCGCTTGAGGCGGCTGGCCGGCTGAGCCGTGCGGCCCATCGGCTTCCCTGGCTTTGGTTCCAGGTGCTCAGACGACGTCGCGGGGTGATCGATCTCTACAGAAAGGTCTTGATAGGCGAGGAGAGTTACGAGTCGTTTGAGGATCAGGTCTGGGCGGGGACGCCTCGTTCCATTGTCATGCTGTTTGATCTTTTGGCCGGTCGAGGAGGCTTCAGCGGCAGACGCCAAGAGTTGGGAAGCTGGTAATGGCAAGAGACCCGATTTGTGGTATGGATGTGCTCCCCGAGGAGGCCGCAGGCACGAGCCGCTACCGAGGGGTAGAGTACTATTTCTGCGCGGTGGGCTGTAAAGAAGCCTTCGACAAGTCGCCGGAGCAGTATGTGACTAAACCCCCCCACCCCCCCTTTACGAAAGGGGGGAATATGGGGATAGGGCGTGCAGAGGCAGAGGGGCAAAGTCCAAAACCACCTGCCCCCCCCTTTAGCAAAGGGGGGCAAAGGGGGGTTTTGAGTGTAGCGCCCGAGGTGCAACGTGCGAACACGAGGGTAGTCGAGATCCCGATCCGGGGGATGTCTTGCGCCTCGTGCGTGCAGCGCATCGAGCAGACGTTGCTGGAAGTCCCGGGGGTGGTCTCCGCCTCCGTCAACTTCGCAACGGAGCGGGCGAGCGTGACCTACCTTGACGCCGTCACCCAGCCGGCTGATCTGCGCAACTCAATCGAAGCGGCCGGGTATGTTGTCCCGGACATGGATGCTGTCCCAACGCCCGATCAGGAGAAGGCGACAGCAGATGCGGAGATCCGCCTGCTTCGGACCAGATTTCTGGTTGGGGCGGCCCTGAGCGTCCCCATCCTGCTTGGCAGTTTTCCGGACTGGTTCCCGTGGGCGCCTTCGCTGCTCGCCAACCCCAACCTGCTCTTTGTTCTTACCACACCAGTACAGTTCTGGGTCGGCTGGCAGTTCCATCGAGGGTTCTGGATGAGTCTGAAACACCGAACCGCCGATATGAACACCCTGGTGTCGATCGGGACGAATGCGGCCTACCTGTACAGTGCGGCGCTCACCTTCTTCCCTGCGGCCATCGCTCCGACGGGGATGGAGGCGATGACCTACTACGACACAGCGAGCATCCTCATGACCCTGATCGTCATGGGAAGGTGGCTTGAGGCCAAGGCGAAGGGTCGGACCTCTGAGGCGATTAAGACACTGATGGGACTTCGGGCCAAGACCGCTCGGGTAATCCGTGGGGACCTCGCGCAAGACATCCCGGTGGAGGAGGTTAGGGCCGGCGACCTGGTATTGGTCAGGCCGGGGGAGAAGGTGCCGGTGGACGGGATTATCCGCGAGGGTCGATCGGCGCTTGATGAATCGATGCTGACCGGGGAGAGCCTCCCTGTGGAGAAGGGGCCGGGCGATCAGGTGGTTGGCGCAACGATGAATAAGATGGGCAGCTTCAAGTTCGAGGCGACCAAGGTGGGACAAGAGACCGTCCTCGCCCAGATCGTCCGATTGGTCGAGCAGGCCCAGGGATCAAAGGCGCCCATCCAGCGACTGGTCGATAAGATCGCCGGGGTCTTTGTGCCGATCGTCCTGGTTATCGCGGTCGTGACCTTCGGGGTCTGGCTGCTGCTCGGGGGTGAGCAGGCGTTTCTCGTTGCCCTCTCGAACTTCGTGGCCGTGCTGGTGATCGCCTGCCCCTGTGCCCTGGGTCTCGCGACGCCCACGTCGATTATGGTCGGAATCGGGAAGGGGGCAGAGTACGGTATTCTGATCAAGAACGCCGAGAGCCTTGAACGAGCCTACCAGGTGAACGTGATCATTTTCGATAAGACTGGTACGCTGACCGTCGGCCAGCCGGTAGTTACGGATGTTGTTTCGAGTTTCGAGTTTCGAGTTTCGAGTTCTTCATCGAATTTGACCAGAAACCCGAAACCCGAAACTCGAAACTTATCGCTGAGCCCGGATGAGCGGGAGCTACTTCGGCTTGCGGCATCGGCGGAACAAGGCTCCGAGCACCCGCTTGGACAGGCGATCATTGATTACGCCAAGGCAAAGGGGCTCGACGTGGCCGAGCCGCAGGAGTTTAAGGCGATCCCTGGATATGGGATCAGGGCCGTCGTAGAGGGGCGGGAGATTCTCCTTGGCAATATCGCTCTGATGCGGGAGCGCGGGATTGACCTCGCCGGGATGGGCGAGCAGGCGGAAGCGCTCTCGGGGGAGGGGAAGACGTCGATGTTCGTCGCCGCCGATGCCCGGCTCCTCGGCATTGTGGCTGTGGCCGACGTCGTGAAGCCGTATTCGCAGTCGGCCGTAGTTGCCATACGTCACCTGGGCATTGAGGTGGCCGTGATCACCGGAGATACCCGTCGGACCGCCGAGGCTATCGCCAGGCAGGTCGGAATCGACCGGATCATGGCGGAGGTTCTGCCGGAACATAAGGCGCTGGAAGTTCGCAGGCTCCAGGAGCAGGGGAAGCTGGTGGCCATGGTGGGCGATGGGATCAATGACGCCCCCGCCCTGGCCCAGGCCGATGTCGGGATCGCCATCGGAACAGGGACCGATGTGGCGATGGAAGCGGCCGATATCACCCTGATCGGGGGCGATCTGCGAAGCGTCGTGACAGCGCTACAGTTAAGTAGATTGACGATGCGAAACATCAAGCAGAACCTGTTTTGGGCATTTGCCTATAATGTGGTCCTGATCCCGGTGGCCGCCGGCGTCCTGTACCCGTTGTGGGGGGTGATGCTGAGTCCGGTCCTGGCCGGCGCAGCCATGGCGCTCTCCTCGGTCACCGTGGTCAGCAATGCCCTCCGCTTACGGAGATTTCAGCCCACAGCCGTGCCGGCGTCCTCATAGCGGGATCGGCGAATATGCTCTATAGCGTGCAGCGTAAGGCGCTAGACGCCATGAACGCCATGAAACACCCCGCAGCAAGCCGCGGGGTATCGTCTTATGTTCTGGACCGTCATTCCGTGCTTGACACGCCTGCCCCGTACTGGATACGGGGGAATCCAGTCTGGCCCGCTGGATACCGGCTTCCGCCGGTATGACGAACTCGCGGCAAGCCGCGGGGTATCGACCCTCAACGAAAATGAACGCAATAGACGCAATAGACGCAACACACACAAGGGAGGAGGGTGAAGGCGTATGGAACGGGATGAAGGAGAGCAGTCTGACCGACGAGCGGTTCTCAAGATCCTTGGCGGAGGCCTGGTCGGCCTATTCGTCGGGCTTGACGTTGGTTGGCGCCCGGGCGTGAGGAGAGCAGAAGGCGCCGGTAGCGTGCTTCAGGTAATTCCGAAACGGCCGCGGCCGGTTACGCCGTCACCTGCGCTGTTCAGTGGAAAAACAGCGCAGGCCTATCGGATCGCCAAGGAAGCGCCGGAACTGATCGAGCAGATGCCCTGCTATTGCGGTTGCGTCGCGTCGGCCAACCATCAAAGCAACCTCGATTGTTACGCGGATCGGCATGCCGACGGGTGAGGGATGTGCCAAGACATTACGCTGGATGCGTATGCCATGCACAAGCAGGGAAAGACAGTTGCAGAGATCAAGACGGCAATTGACCGAAAATACGCAAGGTGAGCGGAGGGGGAGCGATGTCGAAAGATCCCGTATGTGAGATGATGGTGGATGAAAAGCGGGCGGCGGCCACAGCCGTCTATCAAGGGGTGACCTACTATTTCTGCGCTGTAGGCTGCAAACGAGCCTTCGAGCAGTCGCCGGAGAAATACATTTCGAAACAGTAGTGCGAGGTGCGAGACAGGAAGTGCTATGGGCCTCTCACTGTAGACTCTGATTTGCTCGCAAAGTTGGATTAGCCACCTTGGGCGTTGACAAGCCCACGGTGGTGTTTTACAGTCGTCGAAGTGGACGGAGGATCCACTTTTCTTTTTGGGTTGCTGACGTAATCGAAGGAGCGAGGCATTTGTCTGATAGCTTTTCCGGTCAGGTTCGGCGCGCAGTGTTGGCTGTGCTCTTGACTGCTGGGTGCCTCGTCGTTGGGGTTGACGCCCTGGCACAAAAAACCCAAGCGGAAAATTCTGGCCTTAGCCCTGAGGAACAGATTGTGATATCAGTCTATAAACATGCCAGCCCAGGCGTCGTTCACATCACCAGCACCGCCCTGGCGTACGATGTATTCTCCAATCCGGTCCCCCAGAAAGGTACTGGTACGGGCTTCGTAGTGGATGACCGGGGATATATCCTGACGAATAACCATGTGGTGGAAGAGGCTGACAGTCTAGAGGTGACGTTACCCGACAAGAGTAAGGTTTCGGCAAAGTTGATCGGCCGTGATCCCAGCAATGATCTGGCAGTCATAAAGATTTCTGTTCCGAAGGAGAAGCTTTTCCCTTTGAAGTTGGGAAGTAGCGATACCGTGCAGGTGGGGCAGATGGCCATTGCCATCGGCAATCCGTTCGGCCTGGATCGAACCGTCACCCGCGGCGTGATCAGCTCGATGGGTCGGACGCTCCGCTCTGAGAGTGGACGCCAGATTCGAGGCGTCATCCAGACCGACGCGCCGATCAATCCCGGCAATTCAGGCGGACCGCTGCTGAACTCCAGGGGCGAGGTCGTCGGGATCAACAGCGCCATCTACACACCGAGCGGCGGGTCTGTCGGAATCGGTTTTGCCATCCCAATCGATACGGCGAAGCGACTGCTCCCCCAGTTGATCGCCAAGGGGCGGGTCAGTCATCCCTGGCTGGGCGTCGCCGGACTGGACATCACGCCAGAGTTGGTCAACGCCCTGAAGCTTCCGGTTCGGCAGGGGATCGTCGTGATGCAGGTCTCTCCAAAAGGTCCGGTGGACCGTGCGGGCATCAGGGGAAGTACAAGAAAGGCGCGGGTCGGTAACATGCTGGTCAATGTAGGAGGGGATATTATCGTTGCGGTCGATAGCCGAAAGATGATATCGATAGACGATCTGACGGCCTTTTTGGATGGGGAGCGGAAGGTGGGAGACCAGGTGAAGATCGAGATTCTTAGGGATGGGCGGCCACTTGCCCTCTCGGTTCGGCTGGGAGAGCTGCCTGAGAAATGAAGACGGTTCAGAATTTCTTCATCCAGGGGTTCCCTTTCTTCTTCTCTCTTCTGCTCTACCTGCTCCTGGTCTCTGATGCCTCGGCCCTTCAAGGGGGCGAGGTGGTCATTGACGGCCGGGTGACGATTACCGTTGAGGTGGTGCGAACCGCACAGGAGCAGGCGAGGGGGCTGGGGGGCCGATCGTCGCTTTTAAAGGGTAGAGGGATGCTCTTCCCTTTTGACGCGGCGAAGCCCAGAGTATTCTGGATGAAAGGGATGCTGATCCCGATCGATATTCTCTGGATCAGGGAGGGTAAGATGGTGGCCATTGATGCGAACGTTGCTCCGCCGCGCCTGCATGAGGCGCCTGCCGTCGTCAGTCAGGTAGCCGATATGGTGCTGGAGGTTCCGGCAGGATTCGCCCAAGAGATGAGCGTTACGGTGGGTCAGGTGGTCCGTGTCAAATATGAAGGATCGAGTCGTTAGCGCGCCATGGCAGCGGTAATGAGACAGCGGATACAGCGACTGCAAAGACTGGGATTGGCGATAGCCTGGATGATTCTCTGTGTCATCCTGGCCCCAGGTCTAGTGGACGCGCAGGTCACGGCCAGGGTGAAGGAGTCGGCGCTCGAGAACGGGCTGAAGATCCTGTTGCTTGAAGAGCACAAGGCGCCCGTGGTAACGATCCACATCTGGTATCGGGTTGGCGCGCGCAACGAGCAACCTGGAACCACCGGCCTGTCTCACCTGTTGGAGCACATGATGTTCAAGGGGACATCGAAGCTAGGCCCCGGCCAGTTTTCGAGGGTCATCAAGAGAAACGGCGGTCGCGACAACGCCTTCACCAGCGATGATTACACCGGCTACTTCGAGACGTTTGCCTCGGATCGGGTCGAACTGGCCCTGGAGCTCGAGGCCGATCGGATGCGGGGTCTCCTCATTGATCGGAAGGAGGCGGAATCGGAGAGGGCAGTCGTCATGGAGGAGCGCCGGCTGCGGACAGAAGATGAGCCTATCTCCGCCCTGAGGGAGGTGATGGGGGCTGCTGCGTTTCAGGTGCACCCGTACCGGCAGCCTGTCGTTGGCTGGATGTCTGACATCGAGAAGCTGGACCGGGAGGATCTGGTACGCCACTACAACACCTACTATGTGCCGAATAACGCCGTGCTGATCGTGGTCGGTGATTTCAAGAGCGACGAGCTGCTTCCAAAAATTCGACAGCACTTTGGCGCGATTCCACGGGGCGCTGACCCGCCCGCAGTCCGCGCCATCGAACCGGAGCAACGGGGAGAGCGGAGGCTTGTCCTGAAGAAGGAGGCGGAGCTACCGTTTGTGTTTATGGGGTACCATGTCCCGAATCTGAAACATCCCGATAACTTTGCCCTCGAGATTCTGGCCTATATCCTGTCTGGCGGCAAGAGCGCCAGGATTTACAAGAGCCTGGTCTACGAGAAACAGCTTGCGCTGTTTGCCGGCGGGGGGTATTACCGGGAAAGTATCGACCCGAACCTTTTCCCGTTTTACGCTAGCGTAATGCCTGGTAAAACGGCTGAAGAGGTTGAACAGGCTCTGACGGCAGAGATCGAGCGCGTGAAAAACGACCCTGTCCCGGACCGTGAGCTGCAGAAGGCGAAGAATCAGATCGAGGCCGGTTTCCTCTTCGGGCAGGATTCGGTGTTCAGCCTGGCCAGGCAACTGGCCGAGTATGAGATCGTGGCCGGCTGGCGCGCATGGGAGGCATACCTCCCCGGTATCCGCGCCGTCACGGCAGCGGATCTGCAACGGGTCGCGAGGCTCTACCTGACCCCGGATCATCGCACCGTCGCTGTACTGATCCCGGAGAAAATAAAGAAGTAGGGGCGCTGCTTGCTGCGCCCAGCATGGAGTAAACCCCCCTCACCCCCCTTTATCAAAGGGGGGAACGGAAAGATTTAGTGCAGCGCGGGGTGTAGGGGCAGCCCTTGTGGCTGCCCTCAGTACCCTCAAGTCACCCCCCTTTAAAGGGGGGTGAGGGGGGTTTGGTGCAGGATGCGAAAGGCGATAAATAGCGCGATGCGACGATACCGACTGATTACGATATTGGGTCTTCTGCTGCTCCTGCTGCAGCCTGTAATCGTGGCGGCGGCCCCGTTAGCCGAACGACAGGTTCTGGAGAATGGGCTTACGCTGCTGGTCAGGAGCAGTCGGGCGCTCCCGATTGTGACCATCAAGGTGATGGTGCAATCGGGCTCCCTGTGGGAGCAGGAGGGGCGTGCGGGGCTGGCCAATCTGACGGCCCTGCTGCTGACGAGGGGCACGGCGACTCGCACAGCCGCCCAGATCGATGAGTCGGTGGACTTTATTGGCGCCTCCCTCTCTTCATCCGCTGGTCGGGATCTGAGTGAACTGGATCTGACCGTGTTGAAGAAGGATTTGCCAAAGGGGCTGGAGCTACTGGCGGACGCCCTGCTTCACCCGGCCTTTGAGCAAGGGGAGATCACCAGGAAGGTACAGGAGATCAGGGCGGCGCTACGGAAGCGGCAGGAGGAGCCTGGCGAGGTGGCTCAGGAGGTATTCGACGATCTGGTCTTTGGGAGCCACCCATACGGTCGTCCGCTGGAGGGACGCGAGGCGACCCTCACCGCGATCACCAGGGATGAGATTGTGGGGTTCTATCGCGATCACTATACTCCGGAACGGACCTTTGTGACCGTGGTGGGCGACGTCGACCGAAGCGAGATCACCGGTCAGATTCGCGCACTACTTGGTTCGTGGCCGAAAAGCAAGGCAACAGTGAAGCGGGCGACAGAGCCCACGCCGCTTCAGGGGAAGATCGTCGTCAAAAAGGTAGAACGGAGCGTGACGCAGGCGAATATCATCCTCGGTCATCAGGGAATCCGGCGGGATAATCCGGATTTCTACGCCTTGACGGTCATGAACTACATCCTGGGAGGAGGCGGGTTTTCCTCTCGCCTGGTAGAGCGAATACGTGAGCAAAAGGGCTGGGCCTATGATGTCAGCTCCCAATTCTCTCCCGGCCTGGAGCGAGGATCGTTTCAGGTGGTGCTGCAGACCAAGAATGAGACCGCCGGTCCTGCGATACAGGAGGTGGTGCGTGAGCTTCAGCGGATCCGGGAGCAGGGGGTGACCGATCAGGAGCTGGCTGATGCGAAGGCCTACCTGACCGGAAGCTTTCCCCTTCGGCTCGATACTAACGCAAAACTCGCCGGGTTGATTTCCTCGGTGGAGTATTACAAGCTCGGCTTGGACTATGCGGACCGCTACCGGACGCTGATCGATGGTATCAGCAAAGAGGACATCCTCCGAGTGGCGCGCACCTATCTCAGGCCGGATGGTTACGTCCTGGTCGTCGTGGCCGATCAGGCTAAGGCAGCGCTCTCCGAGTAGGGCAGGGCCAAGACGATAGGCTGCTGATGTTGGGGACCGACGGAGCATTGACCATCTGGATGGCCCTGGGGGCCGGGATCCTTTCCTTCCTCTCACCCTGCGTGCTTCCGATCTTTCCCTCCTACCTCTCCTTCATAACCGGCCTCTCGTTCAGTGAACTATCGGGCTCAGTGAACAATATAAGAACACGCCGGGCGATCATCCTGAACGCCCTCTGCTTCATCTTCGGCTTTTCCGTGGTGTTCATGTCGTTGGGCGCCTCCTTTAGTCTGCTGGGTCAGCTCCTGTTTGACTACCAACAGATTCTCAGGAAGGTCGGGGGCGTGCTGGTCATCCTGTTCGGCCTGTACATTGCCGGTTTCCTCAAGTTCCCTTTTCTCACGCGGACCTTCCAGTTTGAGCTAAAGGATCGACCGGCCGGATATCTGGGCGCGTTCATCGTGGGGGTGACCTTTGCTGCCGGATGGACCCCGTGTGTCGGCCCGATTCTGGGTTCCATCCTGCTGTACGCGAGCACGGCCAAGACTGCCTATACGGGGATCATGATGCTCGGCGCCTACTCGCTCGGCCTCGCCATCCCGTTCTTTTTGAGCGCCCTCGCCCTCAATCGCTTTCTCGACTATTTTGACCGGTACAAACGGTTGATACCGGTTGTGAGTACCGTTGGCGGGATCTTCCTCGTTTTTGTCGGCGGCCTCCTGCTCACCAACTATTTCACGATCCTCTCGACGTATGCGCTTCGCCTGACGCCGCAATGGCTTTGGCAGAGGCTATGAGGTTCGCACAGAGGGCAGCCACGAGGGCTGCCCCTACATTCAAAACCCCCACCCCCCCCTTTTGTAAAGGGGGGGGTGGGGGTTTTGTGCCCCGCACGTTATTTCGTGACATATCCGTGATCGGTGAACCAGCGGACGGCCTCCTCAAGCGCCTGCTCGATCGGCGATTGCGGTAGCCCCAGCTCCCTTACAGCCTTGGAGGCGTCAAAAAACATGCGCCGCTTGGCCATCTTCACCCCCTCTAAGGGGATTCGTGGCGGCTTCTTGGTGATGAGGGAGGAAATCCAGTGGTTCCCATAGGCCAGCGGTAGAATCAGCCGGTATGGCAGACGAACTCTTGGCGGCGGGAGCTTCGCAATCTGTCCCAGGGTGGCGAAGAGCTGCTGAAGCGTCAGGTTGCTCCGGCCGAGGATGTACCGCTCTCCGACCCGGCCACGTTCGGCGGCGAGTAGATGACCTCGGGCCACATCTGCTACGTCGATGAAATTCAGGCCAGTATCGATATACGCCGGCATTCGACGGTTCAAGAAATCGACGATGATCTGACCCGTTGGAGTAGGTTTAATGTCGCGGGGTCCGACCGGAGTGCTCGGGTTGACGATCACGACCGGCAGTCCTCGACGCACGGCCCCTCGTGCCTCTTCTTCGGCCAGGAACTTTGACCGCTTGTAGTGGCCGGTCATCTGGTCAAGACAGGACGGTGTCTCCTCGTCGGCTGGGCTGCCATCGTGCCGATAGCCGAGCGTGCCGACGGTACTGGTATAGACAACCCGCTCAACCCCTTCCTCCATGGCGGCTTCCAGGAGCTTTCTGGTGCCGTCCACGTTGACCCGGTAAAAGACCTCCGATGAGGGCTCCCAGAGCGAGTAGTGAGCCCCGACATGGTAGAGCCTTCGGCACCCCTTGAGAGCGTGTCGTAAGGTTTCCTTATCAAGGAGATCGCCAAAGGCCAACTCAAGGTCAAGGCCGTCGAGGTTTTGGAGGTTGCTCCCGCGCCGAGCCAGCGCCCGAACGGCATGCCCCTCCGCAAGCAACAGGCGAACGACGGCGGCGCCGACGAAGCCCGTCCCACCCGTAACAAGTGTCAGCATGACTGGATAATATGTGAACGGTCCGGTTTAGGCAACGGTCAATGCGATGTGCAAAGCGCAGTCCGGGGTGTGTAGGGGCAGTCCCTTGTGGCTGCCCTAAGGGCTGGGAGAGAGTTCAGGTGAGGGCGCTTTGTGCGGACACGCACCCCCTCACCCCAGCCCTCTCCCGCCTGGGGGAGAGGGGGTCTTCTGCTGCGAACTTCTGACTCAGGGCGCTAAGAGGTGATCGTTTGGGAGAGGGAGTCGATTTGTCGCCGGAATGCCTCATCCGTTGCGAGCCTCCGCTTGATCTTCTCGCAGGAGTGGATCACTGTCGTATGGTCCTTTCCGCCGAACGCCTCGCCGATAACCGGCAGCGAGGAGGCGGTGAGTGTTCGACTGAGGTACATGGCGACCTGGCGCGGCAGAACCACACCCTGGTTTCTGCCCTTGGATTTGAGATCCTCGACCTTGACGCGATAGAAGTCGGCCACCGTGTGCTGTATGGCGGTCAGCGTGATGACCTTGGCCCGCTCGGCGTTCAGTTCCTTCAGTGTCTCCTGGGCGAGCTCTAAGGTGATGTCGCGGCCCGTCAGCGAGGCGTAGGCGATGAGGCGGACCAACGAGCCTTCCAGTTCCCGGATACTTGACTGCACGTTCTTGGCGATAAAGAGTGAGACATCATCAGGGATCCGCGCGCCATCCGCCTGCGCCTTTTTCCGAAGGATGGCAGCCTTGGTCTCGAGGTCCGGCAACTGGATGTCAGCGATCAGACCCCACTCGAACCGGGAACGTAGCCGCTCCTCCAGCGTGGGGATCTCGCGCGGGAGGCTGTCAGAGGTGACCACGATCTGCTTGGAGGAGTCGTACAGATCATTAAAGGTATGGAAGAACTCCTCCTGGGTCCGCTCTTTGCCGGCGATAAACTGGATATCGTCGATGAGAAGCAGGTCCAGGCTACGGTAGCGGTTGCGGAACTCACCAGTGGAATCGAAACGGATGGCATTAATCAGGTCGTTCGTAAACTTCTCGGATGAGACATAGGCAAGCCTGAGCCTATTATTTCGCTTGAGGGCCAGGTGGCCGATGGCATGGAGCAGGTGAGTCTTCCCTAAGCCAACGCCCCCATAGATAAAGAGCGGATTGTACGCTTTCGAAAGCTGCTCTGCCACGGCCAGACAGCCGGCGTGGGCGAACTGGTTGGAGCTCCCTACGACGAAGTTCTCGAAGACATACTTCGGGTTGAGGACTGCAGATTCGTTCCGGAATCGCTTCACTGGTCGTCTGACGGCAGGTTCGGGTTTTACATCTGGCTCGCCCTGCCCCCCTGGCTCAGCAATGCGGAGGATGACCTCGACGCTGGCGAACATCAGATCCGCGAGTACCGATTTGAGTACAGTTAGATGGTGGTCCTCAAACCACTCCTTAAAGAATTGATTCGGGAGCTGAACCGTGACGCATGAGTCTTCCAACGACTCCAGGGCCAGGGGGCGAAACCAATTGTCGAAGCTTTGGCGTGTGACCTTACCCTGGATGATTGAGAGGGCCTCTTGCCAGATCTCATGTGCCCTGGTGGACGAATTGATCGGATTCACCTGCGCACCGTGCCCATTGTTATCCACAGGAAGCCTCCCTATCTAACCTGTTGAATCTATTAAGAAAATGCTGTACGATTCCTATAGAGTCTTTGCCAGATGGGGTTTCCATTATCCACAGGGTTATCCACAGGTGTGGATAAGGCGTAAATGCTTGTCGCGCCTCATGAAGAGGCCCATCGTCCCCGACGCGTGACGAGTTCGACAGATAAGGTGGCTGTGGGAAACCGTGTCTCATGTGCAATTACCCGCATGACGTTGTTAAGGAGACGTCTCTTTTAGCCCACTCCATCACGACTGTCAAGTCATTTGTGGGCTTGGGAAAATAATCATTTGTTGGTTAAAAAACACTGTATTTACAATAGGTTACACTTATTACATTTACATGAGGCAACTATCGACCGTTAAGCAGGCGGCCCGTGAAGCCATATGGGCAGCGCAGCGCGAGCTATCGCGGTACGCGAGGCCGCGTTGACAGTGAAATGACGGCATGGTACGTTCTCCGAGCCGAGTTTCGGGGTGGAGAAATCTTTACTTCAGACTCGAAACTCAAAACTGCTATGCAGGCTATAGTGAAGGAGATAACGGCTTGAAGAAGAGCGGGGTATCAATCTACGAGCAGTTTCGCCGGATACATCCTCGTTCGGAGGTTCTGTTCCGTCGAGCCAAGGTGACCATTGCCGGAGGCCTGACCCATGACATCCGGCACCTGCATCCCTTCCCCATCTACGTGGATCGGGCCCAAGGATCTAGTAAGTGGGACGTCGATGGTCACGAGTTAATCGACTACTGGGTGGGACATGGGGCGCTTATCCTTGGCCATGGGCACCCGGCTGTTCGAGGAGCCATTGCCGAGCAGCTTGACCGCGGGACCCACTACGGCGCCTGTCACGAACTGGAGGTTCGGTGGGCCGAGCAGGTGCTGAAGCTTACCCCCTGGGTCGATCGAATTCGCTTCGTCGGCTCGGGGACTGAGGCGACGCTTCTGGCGATCCGGCTCGCTCGGGCTGCAACGGGCAGGGGCAAGATCGTCAAGTTCGAGGGCCACTTTCACGGATGGCACGACTATGCGGTGGTCGCGGTCCGTCCGCCCTTTGGCCGGCCTGTTTCCGCCGGCGTGCCGCAAGGCGTCCTTGATGAGATCCTCATTTGCCCACCGAACGACTGGGATGCTTTCATGACTCTGGCCTCAGGCAGGGACGATATCGCCGGTGTAATCCTGGAGCCTGGGGGTGGCAGTTGCGGCACGATCCCTACCGACCACGACTTCCTGACCCGGCTCCGGGAATTTACCCATGCCCAGGGCGTGGTTCTCATCTTCGACGAGGTGATTAGCGGATTCCGTTTGGCCCCTGGTGGCGCGCAGCAGAGGTATGGGATTTACGCAGACCTGACCACGCTGGCCAAGATCCTGGCCGGGGGGCTCCCTGGTGGGGCCGTAGTCGGTAGCGCCCCTCTGATGGACCAGTTGGCCTTCAGGGACGATCCGGTATGGAACCGGGAAGAGCGGGTGAGCCATGCCGGGACCTTCAACGCGAATCCGCTCTCAGCGGCGGCCGGCCTGGCGACACTCTCGCTTCTGGCTGACGGCCAAGTCCAGATCGAAGTCGATCGTGCAGGACAGACGTTACGGAACGGGCTTACCGAGGTCATCAAGGCACTTGGGGTGGATGCCTGTGTCTACGGTGAATCTTCAATCGTCAACCTCTTCCTCGGGCCTCATCGTCATGGCCTTGTCCCCGACCGACCCTCATGCAAGTCTGACCACCACCTCCTCATGAACCATCCGAACCAGGAGGCCTATCACCGGCTACGGTGCGCACTGATCCTGCACGGCGTCGATTTCCCCCTCTTCCACGGGTGGGTCTCGGCAGCGCACTCGGATGAGGACATCGAGAAGACGATCCGAGCCTTCGAGGCTGCGCTCCGCCTGATGCAGGACGAGGGTGTGCTGTAGGGTTGACAGTTGACGAGTCACAAAATCCCCCCTCGCCCCCCTTTACCAAAGGGGGGTTGGGGGGATTTATGAACCATGAACTTTGAAAGCCTGCGAGAGCGGCTGGCTGGCATTGTCGGGGCTGACCATGTTGTAGCGGCGGAGTTCTGTGCCCCATACGCCGTGGATGACAAGGCTCCAAGGGCGGTTGTCTTTCCTGCGGATGCGGCCTCGCTCTCCGAGGTCATGAGGCTCGCATCCTCCGAGCGACTTTCGGTTGTGCCGTGGGGGAGCGGAACGAAGATCGGCCTTGGGGGCATCCCTGCGAGGGTCGATCTGGTTGTTGGGCTAAAGCGGCTCAATCAGATCATCGATTACGAACCGGGCGATCTTACGGCGACCTTTCAGGCCGGGATGCTGCTTCGCGAGGCTCAGACGTCTCTCCATCGCAGCGGTCAGTTTCTGCCCTTCGATCCGGCGTGCTGCGAGCAGGTAACGATCGGGGGTATCCTCGCCACCAATTCGAGCGGCCCGTGGCGGCATCGGTATGGGACCGCCCGCGACATGGTCATCGGGATTCGCGTTGTCCATGCCGATGGCACTCTCACGAAGGGCGGCGCGAAGGTGGTCAAGAGCGTCAGCGGGTACGACATGAACAAACTCTACGTCGGCTCGCTAGGGACTCTTGGGATTATTCTCGAGGCCACCTTGAGGCTCTATCCACTGCCGGCCGTGGAGCGAACCTGGATAGCGACGTTCCTGACGGGTGAGGCGGCTGCGTGTGCGGTAGCTCAGATCCTCCACTCAACCATCGTCTGCGCAAGGGTCGAACTCCTCTCGTCCTTTGCGGCGCAATCGGTTGGCAGGCAGGCCGGCTGTGCTCTTCCGGCGGACACTGTCGCGGTGGCTGTGTCAGTGGGAAGTATATCCGAGGCGGTGGATACCCAGATCTCGGCCATCAGGAAGCTCTGTCACCAGGAGGGGGCCGTGGCTGGATTCCTCGTAGAGGGGAGCGCGCAAGAAAGCGTGTGGAGAGCCATCTGCGACTTTCCGTCAGCGAGCGGCGATGGCCGGAGTTGGACGATGCTGAAGGCGAGTGTCCCGCTGACAAAGGTCCTTGAGACCATTCATCGCGCTGAAGCGCTTGGCCGCGATCTCGGCCTGGAGTCGGCCGCCGTCTCTGATGCCGGCTGCGGGATCGTCCGGCTGTATTGGAGAGATGAGACGGGTTCGCCGGAGAAAGATCCGGCCGCCATCGCGAAGGGGGTTGAGGAGCTTCGGAGATGGGTCCTACGCGATGGTGGAAGCCTGGTGATCCTGTCGGCTCGGCCAGCGATCAAGGCCAGTATCGATGTGTGGGGTCCGGTCGGAAACGCTCTATTCCTGATGCAGAAATTGAAGCAACAATTCGACCCCCAAGGGCTCCTCAACCCTGGTCGTTTCGTGGGAGGAATCTGAAAGACAGGGTATAGGGTTTAGGGGATAGGGTATAGGTAAGCATGGATAAGCGAAGGATCGGGGAGGAACTGGCAGCAATCGTGGGCCGCGAGTGGGTCATCTCCGACCCGGACGAGTTGACCGTGTACGAGTGCGATGGGATGACGTACCAGGGGAAGGCGCTGCCTGATGTTGTGGTCCTTCCAGACAGCACAGAGCAGGTGGCCGAGGTGGTGAGGTTCTGTGACAGGGAGCAGCTTCCCTTCCTGCCGCGTGGAGCGGGCACCGGGCTATCGGGTGGCGCCATTGCGATTCAGGGCGGGGTCATCGTCGGGCTGAACCGCATGAACGGGATCCTGGAGATCGATCTTGCCAATCAGCGAGCGGTAGTAGAGCCGGGCCTGGTGAATCTTACCCTGACTCAGGCCGTTGTTGATCGTGGGTATTACTTTGCCCCGGATCCTGCGAGTCAAGCCGTCTCCAGTATTGGCGGCAACGTGGCGGAGAACTCCGGAGGCCCCCACTGCCTCAAGTATGGCACCACGGCGATGCATATTCTCGGGCTGGAGCTGGTCCTGGCATCGGGAGAGATTGTGCAGGTTGGCGGGAAGACGCTGGACTGTCCTGGCTATGACCTTACCGGCCTCTTTGTCGGATCGGAAGGGACCTTGGGGATCGCCACGAAGGTGACCGTCCGCCTCCTGCGCCAGGCCGATGCCGTAAAGACGCTGCTGGCCTCATTCCGCACCATCGACGCAGCCAGCGAAGTGGTATCGGAGATCATTGCCACAGGCATTATCCCCTCAGCCCTGGAGATGATGGATCGTCATATCATTAAGGCGCTTGAGGCGTGGTTACATATCGGCTACCATGAAGGCGCCGGCGCGGTGCTACTGATCGAGCTGGATGGGCCGGCTGCGGAGATCGAGGCCCAGGCGAAGGGGATTGAGCGGATTTGCGCCCAGCATGATGTCCTTGACCTTCGCATCGCTAAGGATGAGCAGGAGCGGACCCTCCTCTGGAGGGGACGGAAGGGTGCGGTCGCAGCCGTAGGCCGGATTACCCACGAATTCTACCTGCAGGATGGCGTGATCCCTCGGACCAAACTTCCGCAGGTACTCAGGGAGGTCGAGGCGATTGCGGAGCGCAACTCTTTTGTGATCGCAAATGTCTTCCACGCGGGTGATGGGAACCTCCATCCCCTGATCTGCTTTGATTCCCGCAGGGAAGGAGAGCTGCAGAAGGCTATTGCGGCTGGGGCGGAGATCATGAGACTCTGTCTGTCCGTCGGCGGGAGCATCACGGGGGAGCATGGGATCGGGATGGAGAAGATTGACTTCGTTCCGCTCATGTATAGCCCGGACGATCTCGAGGCGATGCGGAGAGTTCGGGTGGCCTTCGACCCCTCTTCGCGGTGTAACCCCGGCAAGCTCTTACCCACTACCAAATCCTGTAGTGAGGCCAATGTTGCCTATCGGCCACACCGTGTTGAGCGGGAGGGCCTCGCCCAGCGCTACTGAAGGAAAGACAGGGTATAGGGTTCAGGGTGTAGGGTGTAAAGAAAAACCCATGCCTTGTATCCCCAGACCCTACACCCCACACCCCAGACCCTTTCCCCATACCTGGTAACCGGACGGGCTCACCATACGTATTTATGAACGACAGGAGGAAAGACCAGGAGCCTGCTGAGGGATGGCGAGAGGCTTCAGAGAGAGAAGCCCATCTCATCCAGCGGGCGCAGGATGGCGACCAGCAAGCCTTCGAGGCCCTACTCAGGCTCTATGACCGGCATGTGTGTGCCATTATTGGTAGCTTTCTCCGGCGGAAGCAGGACGTAGAAGACCTGGCCCAGGATGTCTTTCTGAAAGCGTACCTGGCTATCGGGCGGTTTCGACCGGGGGCCCCATTCGGGCCATGGCTTCGTCGGATCACCGTCAACACCTGTTACGATCACCTCCGGAAAATCCGTCGACACGCCGAGATTACCTTTACCGACATGGGGGAGGGTGAGCGTGATTTCATGCACCTCCTGGCCGATAAGGGGCATCCGTCACTTGGAGACCAGGTTGCGGCCAGAGATCTCGCAGAGCGGGCGCTGGCTGGCCTTGCGCCAAAGGACCGACTGGTCATCACATTGCGGGAGGTTCACGGGCTTGAGATCGCGGAGATCGCCAGCACGCTCGGCTGCACCAGGGCGGCCGCGAAGGTCCGTCTATGGCGGGCGAGACGGGTAATGCAGGCGTGGTGTCAGAGCCTGATCCGTCAGGAAGAAGAGGCAGTACATCGTGAAGGGAGGGGCGAATGACTTGTCACGAGGCAACGACACTGTTGAAGGGCAAAGGCGGGGAAGGTCACCCCTCTGCAGATGATAAGGATCTCGCGCTTCACCTGAAGAGTTGCCCTACGTGCGGTGAGGCGATGAAGATCGCCAACCTGTCGTCGGCGCTGTTTCAGACCTTGCGCGAAGAGATCGAACCCGGACCCGCCTTTTACCCGCGCTTGCGAGCGCGATTGGCAGAGCGAGAGATCAACCAGCCCGATACGAGCCTGCTTCATGCCTGGGGATTCGCGAGACGATTGATCCCGGCGC
This sequence comes from Candidatus Methylomirabilis limnetica, assembly GCF_003044035.1. NCBI lineage: Bacteria > Methylomirabilota (SeqCode) > Methylomirabilia (SeqCode) > Methylomirabilales (SeqCode) > Methylomirabilaceae (SeqCode) > Methylomirabilis (SeqCode) > Candidatus Methylomirabilis limnetica. The sequence goes on along the minus strand of NZ_NVQC01000017.1, from coordinate 164,344 downwards.
TGGCCATGGGAGTCCTGCTGCTCGTCGGGGTGACGCTCTCCCCGGATCGAGTCCGGGGCAGGCTCTTGGGAGCGTCGCGCTCGTCGCTTCCGGTTCAGGTGCGGGGCGGAACGGACATGTATGCCTTTTCCCTGGAGGAAGTGAACCTTCCGGGGGTGGTCGGGCAGCCCAGTCGGGACCAGATGCTGGCGTTCGTGTTGAGGCAGGATGACGTGCAGGGCTTGAGGTAAGAGAGAAAATAGGGTGAATCAGATGATTGAGACGCGCGCTAAGGTTGGACTCGCCTTTCTCATAGTCTTTCTTTTGGGTGTCGCGGCGGGCGCCCTGAGTTGGTCGGCATACCTGCACCGGGTCGATCCGGCGAGCCAAGCTGTGTGGACCGGGAGATTCAATCGGGAGCGTTACGTCCGAGAGTTGACGGAGGCGGTGCGGATCCAGCCGGAGCATGTGGGCGCGTTGAACGCGGCGCTGGATGAGACGCGCGAGGAGTTTCTGACGTTGCGCAGGCGTCTTCAGCCGCAGTTCGAGGAGGTGAGACAGCGGGCGCGTCAGCGGATTCGCTCGATCCTGAATGCCGAGCAGCAGCCCCGCTTCGATGCGTTTGTCAAGCGGTGGGACGAGGAGCGTCGGGCGGAGGAAGCGGCAGCCTCTCAATCGAAAGCGTCGGAGCGCAAGCCGTAGGATAGGGTAGAGGGTATAGGGTATAGGGTAAAAGACGAGGGTATGGGGTATAGGGGAAAGGGAAACGGGTATAGGGTATAAAAAAGGTTGGCATGTGAGTTCTAAACCCTACACCCTACACCCTATACCCTGTTTTTCAAGGAGGTAGCATGACGGCGTTGCAGCGCAAGGTTTGCCCGTGGACGATGATGTCGGTGATGTTGCTGACTGTTCTGCCTGCTGTCGTGGCGGGGGCGGAGGACAGCCTTTCCCCCTCGTTTGCGCGGAGTCGCGTAGAGGTGTCTGACGATCTGAGGCGCCTGGTCGTTCAGTCGGCGCCCCAAGCGGAATCGAGCCGGACCGAGCTAACAGAGGTGGGTGACCTTCGCCTTTCCCTGCGCGAGGCCGTCCTGCTGGCCCTGAAGAACAACCTCGATATCGCCATCACTAGCTTCAGCCCAAAGATCAAATCCGAGGACATCGCTATCGCAAAGGCCATCTTTGATCCGACCTTCTCCCTCACCCTCGATGCGAACCGGACAGTCACGCCTACATTTAACGTTCTTCAGGGGACACAGGTCAGCGAAATTGAAAACCGCGATGTCAATACCTCTCTCACTCAGAAGCTGCCCTTCGGTGCCAGCTACACGTTGAGCTTGACCAATAACCGGTTTGATACCAACTCGGCTTTTGCTCAACCCCCGCAAGGGTTCAACCCCTCGTACAAGACGTTCCTTAACTTAAGCATTACGCAGGATCTCCTCAAGAACTTCGGCGTCGATGTGAACACGGCCCCCATCAAGATCGCCAGGAATAATCAGGCAATCTCGGTGACGCAGTTCCGTCAGCAGGCGAACCAGGTGATCACCAGCGTTCACAGCACCTACTGGAGTTTGGTGTTTGCGATTGAGAACCTGGAGGTTCAGAGGCGCTCGCTGCGCCTGGCCAGGGAGCTGGAGGATCTCAATAGGGCGCGGGTGCGGGCCGGTGTCGCGGCCCCGGTAGAGGTAACTCAGGCTGAGGCCCAGGCGGCAGCCCGGGTCCAAGATGTCATCCTGGCCGAGAAGGCGGTCAAAGACGCCGAAGATCAACTCAAGCTCATCGTTAACTTCCCTGACGGTGAGCGAATCTGGGCCAGGACGGTTCTTCCGGCTGACACGCTACCCTTTGAGGTGGCGCCGATGAATACCGACGCCAGCATCCAGGAGGCCTTAGAGAAGCGGCCAGAGTACGCCGCAGCAAAGCTCACGCTGCAGAACAGCGATCTCGATCTGCGGGTCAAGCGGAATCAGTTGCTGCCCAGCCTCCAATTGCAGGGTAATGTCGGCCTCAACGGCCTTAACAGCAGCGCCGGCGGCGATCTGGATCGATTGACCTCGGGCGACTTTACGCAATGGTCGGCAGCCATGGTCCTGACGTACCCGTTAGGCAACCGCTCTGCCAGGTCGGCATTTACTCAGGCAAGGCTCAGCCACGATCAGGCTGGAGCGAGCCTGCTGAATCTTAAGCGTCAGATTATCTCTCAGGTTCGGGAGGCGGTCCGGCGAATCGATGCCGATGTCCGGCGCGTAGAGGCCACCAGGGCGGCGCGGGCGCTGGCGGAGGAGCAGCTCCGGGTTGAGCAAAAGCGGCTCGAGGCCGGCGTCACGACCACCTTTAACGTCCTCTCGTTTCAGCGAGACCTGGCGGTAGCCCAGGCCAGCGAGATCCAGGCGATCACAACCTATAATCAGGACTTGGCCAATCTCGATCTTCAGAAAGGCACTATCCTCGAAAAGAATCAGCTCGAGCTGTGATGCCCATGAAAATGCCAAAAGCGAAGGTGCTGTTGGTTGTCATTGGTTTGGTCGCGCTTTCCGGCCTGGGTGGCTGGGCGTACCTGCGAGGCCAGAAACGAGTCGAGTACCGGACGGCCAAGGTTGAGCGGGGCGACATTGAGGCAACTATTTCGGCTACCGGAAATCCCAACGCCGTAGTCACCGTTCAGGTCGGCAGTCAGGTCTCCGGGAACATCAAGGAACTCCATGCCGACTTCAATACCAAGGTCAAGAAAGGGCAACTCGTGGCCAGAATCGATCCGGAGATCTTTGAAGCCAAGGTGAACCAGGCCAAGGGCAATCTGGACAACGTTCGGGCGGCCGTACTCAACACGCGGGCGATGCTCCAGAAAACCGAGGCCGATATCGCCAGCGCAAATGCTTCGCTGGAAGTCGCGAAAGCGAATGTGGCCAGGGCTAAGGTTGCCGTCCTGGACGCCCAGATCAAGCTCAAGAGCCGGATCAACCTCTTCAAGGAGGGCGGCATCTCTGCTGAGGAGCGCGATTCGGCGCAGGCGACCTACGATTCCAATATTGCGGCCCTCGAGGCTGCGAAAGCCCAGGAGCAGGCTGCGCAGTTTTCTCTTCGCGCCACCCAGGCCCAGCACGAAGTAGCTATAGCTCAAATCGCGTCGGCCGAGGCACAGGTGAAACAGAGCGAGGCCGCCCTGAGGCAGGCGCAGATCGATCTCGATCATACCTATATCCGGGCGCCGGTGGACGGAACCGTGGTCTCGCGGAGCGTAGATGTCGGGCAGACGGTAGCAGCGAGCCTATCCGCCCCGACCCTTTTCCTGATCGCACAGGACCTGACCAAGATGCAGGTGGACACAAACGTGGATGAGGCCGACATCGGGCGTGTTCGAGTAGGGCAGGACGCCGCCTTCACCGTGGATGCCTTCCCGGGTGAGATCTTCAGGGGAAAGGTGATCCAGATCCGGCAGGCTCCAATGAACATCCAGAACGTGATCACCTACGATGCCGTGATTGGGGTTGCCAATCTTGATTTTAAACTCTTTCCAGGGATGACGGCGAATGTCAAGATCCTGGTGGACAGCCGGGAGAATGTGCTGAAGATTCCCAGTGCTGCCATGCGGTTTAGGCCCCCCGACCTGAAGGAGCAACCGAAGCAAGGAGGAGAGGCGTCGGTCCAGACTCCACAGAGATTTCCGACAGGGAAAGGGACGCCGGATTTCCTCGGCATCCGGAAGGCTGAGAGGGATCAGACCATCTGGGTTCTGGGTGAGGATAGTAAGCCGCGGTCGGTCACGGTGAAGCTGGGAATCACCGATGGCAGTTTTAGTGAGATGATCGAAGGCGACCTCAAGGAAGGGCAAGGAGTGCTCACAGGGATCGGGTCCACAGCGGCCCCACAGGCCCAGCCGTTTGGCCAGCGCGGGCCGAGGTTCTAGGGTAGAGTCATGGCAGCTCTCATCGAGGTCGACAGTTTGGTCAAGAACTATCGGCTGGGCGATGTCACCGTCCAGGCATTAAGAGGGGTCTCCTTCCGAATTGAACGAGGGGAGTGTGTAGCGATCATGGGTGCCTCCGGGTCCGGCAAGTCCACCTTGATGAACATCCTGGGATGCCTGGACAAGCCAACATCCGGAAGCTACCGGCTTGACGGCGTCAGCGTGGGTCAGCTCAATCGAGATGAGCTTGCCGAAATCCGAAATAAGAAGATCGGCTTCGTCTTTCAGACCTTTAACCTCCTGGCCAGGACCAGCGCCGTAGCGAACGTGGAACTCCCACTCCTGTATAATGGTGCTGCGGTCCGCGACCGCCGGGTCAGAGCGCTCAACGCCCTCCGAACGGTTGGCCTTGAAGATCGGAAAGAACATCATCCGAACCAGCTTTCGGGCGGTCAGCAGCAGCGAGTGGCGATCGCGCGGGCCCTTGTCAACGAGCCGCAGATCATCCTGGCTGATGAGCCCACTGGCAATCTCGATTCGCAGACCAGTTCCGAGATTATGGCGATTTTCCAGCGGCTGAACAGGGAAGCTGGGATCACCATCGTCCTGGTGACCCATGAGTCGGACATCGCGACCTACGCCGGGCGCGTACTATTCTTCAAAGATGGCCGGCTGCTGCGGGATGAGGCGGTTGAGCGGCCAAGAACAGCGCTCCAGGAGTTGCAGCAGCGCCCGGCAGACGAGGCAGAGTAGCCGTCTATGAATATCTTGGCCAATGTCAGGATCGCCTTGAGGGCGCTCCGGGTTAATCGACTTCGATCGGCCCTCACCATGCTTGGGATCATTATTGGAGTGGCTGCTGTGATCGCTACGGTGGCTGTAGGCTCGGGGGCCACTGCCCAAATCCAGGAGCAGATCCGAAGCATCGGCAGCAACGTGATAATCGTCCTGTCTGGCAGCGCGACCAGCGGCGGGATACGCGTGGGGGCCGGGTCGGTCATGACATTGTCGGAAGATGACGCCAAGGCGATTGCCGGCGAGTGCCCGGCGGTGGCGTTGACGGCATCCAGTGTACGTGGAACTGGACAGGTCGTACTTGGGAACGACAACTGGTCTACGGTAATCCAGGGGGTTACGCCGGAATACCTGGAGATCCGCGATTTTCGGGTCCTCAATGGTCGTCCGTTCACCTGGCAGGATGTGGACGGGGCGGCGAAGGTGGCGCTTGTCGGCGATACAATAGTGAAGAATCTGTTCGGCGGGACCGACCCCGTCGGACAGATCATCCGGATCAAGAAGGTACCGTTCACCGTCCTCGGGAGCCTGTCTCCAAAGGGCCAGTCAGCCTGGGGACAAGATCAGGATGATGTCATCCTGATTCCCATCTCCACGGCCAAGAGGAAGGTGCTTGGAGTGAGCCAGGCTAATGCCAGGGCAGTGGGGGCGATCGTGGTGCAGGCTCGCGGCCCGATGGTAATGCGGGAGGCTGAAGAACAGGTTGTGGCCCTCCTCCGGCAGCGGCACCGCCTGCAGCCGGAGGAGGATAACGACTTCACCGTGCGGAACCTTGTGGAGGTGTTTGGCGCCCAGGAGCAGGCGGCCCGGGTGATGTCGATCCTACTGGGCGCCATCGCCTCGGTCTCGCTGGTGGTAGGCGGGATCGGCATCATGAACATCATGCTGGTGTCCGTGACGGAGCGAACGCGGGAGATCGGACTGCGGTTGGCGGTAGGCGCCAAGGCGCACGATATCCTGACGCAGTTCCTCGTCGAGGCGGTCACCTTATCGCTCATCGGTGGCCTGGTCGGGATTGCGCTAGGCCTCTCGGTTTCGGTTCTGATCTCATACTTCGCAATGTGGTCTACCCAGATTAGCGGAGGCGCCGTCCTGATGGCTTTTGCGTTCTCGGCGTTGGTGGGGATTTGTTTCGGCTACTACCCGGCCCGCAAGGCCGCCTTCCTCGACCCGATTGAGGCGCTACGATATGAGTAGGGGCGCTGCTTGCTGCGCCCGGTGTGAGGTAAATCCCCCCGCTACCCCCTTTATCAAAGGGGGGTTAGGGAGGGTTTGGTGCGGAGTCCGAAGTAGGGGCAGCCCTTGTGGCTGCCCGTCCTTGTGACTGCCCGAGGTGCAATGAACGATCCGGGGTTTGAGTCATTCGGGACGACGGCGGATGTCGGGATCATGGCATGGGGCGAGACTCTGGAGGAGCTTTTCGCTAACGCCTCCAGAGGGATGTTTGCGCTGATGGTTGATTCCGGAACAGTGCGCTCTACCGGCCTCCTTCCTCTTGAGGCGCGGGGAGGAGATCTACCGTCTCTGCTGGTTGCCTGGTTGAACGAGCTCTTATACCGCTGCGAAACGGAAGAATGGGCCCCCTCAGACGTACGAATAATAGCGGTCGAAGGCGGGCACGCGAGTGGAGAGTTGACGGGGGAGCCGGCAGAGGCGGGGCGGCATCGGTTCAAGGGCGTGGTCAAGGCCGCGACCTATCACCTCCTCGAATGTCAAAAGGACGGCGATCACTGGCGAGCCCGGGTGGTCTTTGATGTGTAGCCTTAGCGATGCACCGCTACGCCGACCTTGGCGCACCAGCGTTCGATTGGACAGCGACTACAAAAGGGAGAAATCGGTCGGCAGAGGTTCTGACCGAACGGGACCAGCAGGTCGTTGTAATAGATCCAGTGCCGCTTTGGCAGTTTCTGCCGGAGGGCCATCTCGGTGTGGTCGGGGGTTTTGGTGCTGACGTAACCCCAGCGATTCGAGATCCTATGGACATGCGTATCGACGCAGATCCCCAGCTTTCTGTAACCAACCGTCACGACAAGGTTAGCGGTCTTCCGGCCAACCCCATTGAGGCTGAGGAGCGCCTCGATGGTATCGGGGACGCGCCCACTGAATTGGGTTAGCAGGACTCGGCAGACCTCCTGGATGGTTCGGGCCTTGGTTTTGTAGAAACTGACCGGGTAGATTGCCCGAGCGATCTGCAGCTCACTGATCGCGAGCATCGTGTCAGCCCGATCGGCAAGCCGATACAGCCGCTCCGAGGCTTCACCAGTGACGGGATCCTTGGTCTGTTGGCTCAGGATGCAAGAGATCAGGACCCGAAACGGGTCGCGGGACTCCTCGGCGATCTTGCCTACGACGGCGGGCTCCCAGACGGAGATTGCTCGGCGAACAGCCTGCAACATAGTACCAATCTGCCTGTTAGTGATCATACTCCCATCCTGTAGGATATCGGCCTGGACGCTGATGAAAAGGGAGGGCTATGTGGTTTAGAGTCCGAAGGTCGAAGAATCCTTGATGAGTTGGATGACCTCTTCAGGGTTATGGGCAATCTTGAGCGTTGCGAGGTCGTTCGGCGTGATCTTCCCTTCGTTCATGACGGGATCGCGGAGCCACTCGTGTAAGCCTCGCCAGTAGTCATTGCCTACCAGAATGACTGGGAACGGCTTGATCTTCCTAGTCTGGATCAGCGTGATCGACTCGAACATCTCGTCCAGCGTGCCATAGCCACCCGGCAGGATGACGAAAGCGATGGAGTGTTTCACGAACATGACCTTTCGGACAAAGAAGTGCTGGAAATTCACAAGGTTGGTCAGGTATCGGTTAGGTTCCTGCTGCTGGGGGAGCTCGATGTTCAGGCCGACCGACACGCCGCCCACCTCGTAGGCGCCTTTGTTAGCCGCCTCCATGGCTCCAGGGCCACCGCCGGTGATGACGGCATACCCGTGCTGAGCCAACAAACGGCCGATCTGCTCTGCCATCGCGTAGGCGGGATCATCTCGTCCTGTATGCGTCGATCCGAAGACAGAGACGGCCGGCGGAATCGTGGCGAGCGTCTCCAGCCCATCAACGAACTCCGCCACGACGCGGAAGATCATTCGGATGTCTTGCGCAGCCAGTCGGTCAGTAACAAATGGAAATTTCATACCGAGTCCGTTTCCTCCTTCATCATGCCTTAGCTTGTGATTGTAACACACCAAATCATGGTGAGATAGTGACCCCGTACGTTCAAGCTTTGGCGCCAAGGCGCAAGGTGTGGTAAGATCACACCTGATAAATGATCAGAGCGTACGCATAAGGAGAGATGATGCTCGATATTCGCTATCGAATCGACCGGATGAAGGTACTGCATGCCCTGAGGGAAAGCGGCCCCACCGAGACCCAGGCGCAGCGGTTGGACGAGCTATACCAGGCACGAGATGAAGACGGGATGTTTGCCCTCCTGGAGGTGGCGACGCTGACCCCGCCGGCCAGAAAGACGTTCGAGGTCATCAGGCAGGCTCGGCTGGTTGGGGAGCGGCTGACTGAACTGGGCCGGACCATCCCGCTTCCCCACGAGAAGATTCAGGAACTCTACCCGCAGATGCGCGACATCAAGCTTGAATACGAGCGGTTGACCACAGAAGCTGACCGGGCCATGACGCGGGTCTAACACGCAGAAATCAGACGAAATGAAGAGAGTGGAGGATGCAGATGGAGGCGGCGGTCGTCATTTACGGAAAGGATACCTGACCCTACACCTCGGCGGCTCGGGAGGAGTACGCCAAGCGAAACGTCCCGTTCACCTACCTCAACGTCAAGAACGACCCAAAGGCTCTGGCGCAGATGTTGGAGGTTTCGAAGGGTTCGCGCGAGGTTCCCGTCATCATCGAGAAGGGCAAAGTGACCATCGGGTTTGGCGGGACCTGAGCAGTCTAGAGGCGCCAACGGTCGTTGGCGTAAGTGAGGAAGAGCTATGAAATTTGAAACGCGTCGCAGCCTCAGTATAGTCTTAGGGTTAGTCCTGCTTGCAGTCTCCATGGTCATGATGCAGTACCTTGTAAAGCTGTTAATCTGGTGGGGATAAACTGCTAGCTCCGGGTTCCGACACCCCCGTAGTAGACAGATGCGCAGTGCACTTACCCTTCCGGATTTCCTGGACCCTCCCCTTCCGCTCCCGTCCAACTCGACCCGGACCGCATGGACTTGCCCCGGAAGATCCTACATCAATGAGAAGTCATCCATCGAATAAATCTGCAGCACATTCGACTACGTCATGTTAAAGACCTATCACACATTGCTGCCGATAAAAGGGACCCGAAGCCCTAATCGGGTTGACGCGGATTACCCAGGGGCGTATCCTCTGCATCCATGAATGCCACACAAATGAACACAATTGACGCAATGAACGCCGCACGCAACGAACGCGTAGGAGAGATGGGGACACTCAAGGCGATTATCTTTGACGTGGATGGGACGCTGGCCGATACGGAGAGGAATGGGCATCTGGTGGCCTGCAACGAGGCGTTCGCGCGGATGGGGTTCGGCATTCGCTGGAGCTGGGAGGAGTTCAAGGAGCTGCTGAAGATCCCTGGTAATGCCCGGCGGATGCGGCTGGCGCTTTCGACCCGGACATCGCTCTCCGAGACCGAGATCGACCGGATTGTGCCGGAGCTGTTTGCGCTGAAGAAGGAATTCTACCTGAAGCGGGTTGGTGAGCTATCGCTTTACCCCGGTGTGGCCCGGATCATCCGTGAGGCGACCCTGCGCGGTGTTCGACTGGCGATCGTGTCGGTTACTGATGAGGATCAGATCTTCGCGCTCCTGAAGGCGCAGATCCCCGAGGCGCTCGGTGCCTTCGACCCGATTTTCGGCCAACAATCCGGCAAGAAGGACTCGGCCCTCTATGCTCGGTGTGCTGCGATGCTCGGATGCGATGCGTCGGAGGTCCTGGTCATCGAGGACTCCGAGAAAGGTTTCAAAGCGGCCAAGGGAGCCAGTTTGCCCTGTGTCGTGGTCTATAATGAGTATACGCGCGGCCAGGACTTCACCGGCGCCGAGCTCGTGGTCCGGAGCCTGGAATATCTGACCCTCGACCTCCTGGAAAGGCTCTGTCTGGGCTGACCAGGAAGCGCGCGATCGCATGTGCGGGATCGATCCTTGACATCGTCAAGGGCGAGATGTATGAACTGTATCAAAATTGAATTGACGTCGATTAAGAAAATCTCCCCTCGCCCCTCTTTTCCAAAGAGGGGTACATCCTCCCTTTGGCAAAGGGAGGTCAGGAGGGATTTTTCGATACCGTAAAGTTATTATTTGGAGACAGTTAGTAACTGTATGCATAGCACATCACCGTCTGCTAATGGGGTAGCGATGGTCATCGGGGTCCCGAAAGAGATCAAAGAGGCTGAGAGCCGGGTGGCGATCATACCGGCCGGCGTGCAGGCCCTGCGGGCGCATGGACACAGGGTTCTGATTCAGCGAGGGGCCGGGGTCGGCTCTGGCTTGCCGGACGAGACCTACGCCAGGGCAGGGGCGGAGCTGGTGGGCGATCCGAGCATGATCTATGGTGAGGCTGATCTCATCTACAAGGTCAAGGAACCTAGCCCTCCAGAGTGCGAGATGCTCCGGGAAGGACAGGTGCTGTTCACCTTCCTGCATCTGGCCCCCACGCCTGAACTCACCAAACGGCTCCTTGCGCGGCGGGTGGTGGCCGTGGCCTATGAGACCGTAGAGACGCCGGAAGGCAGAAAGCCACTGCTCGAGCCGATGAGCGAGATCGCTGGACGGATGGCTATCCACATCGGGGCGTACTATCTGGCTACCCCACATGGCGGACGGGGTGTGCTGATCGGTGGAGTGCCCGGGGTCCCCCCCGCCACCGTGGTGATCCTTGGCGGCGGAACCGTCGGGGCCAACGCGGCGAAGGTGGCGGCGGGCATGGGCGCCTGGGTCTATCTGTTGGACGTGGACCAGGCCCGCATGCGCTACCTGGACGAGATCCTTCCCGAGAATGTGACGACCCTCATTTCAAACCAGATGAGCATCGAGGAGTGCGTGAAGCGAGCCGACATCCTGATCGGGGCCGTCTACGTCTCTGGGGCCAGAGCCCCCAAGCTGGTGACCGGAGAGATGGTCACGCTCATGAAGCCGGGATCGGTCATCGTCGATGTGGCCGTCGACCAGGGTGGCTGCATCGAGACCAGCCGCCCCACTTCCCACAGCGATCCTGTCTATGTAGTGGATGGTATCTTGCACTACTGTGTCGCCAACATGCCTGGCGCCTTTGCCAGAACCTCGACCTTTGCCCTCACCAACGTCACCCTTCCCTACGTCCTCCGGCTCGCCGACAGTGGGTGGCGCCGGGCCATTCTGGAGTGCCCGGAGCTTTCGCTGGGACTGAATGTCGCCCTTGGCCACGTCACCCATCCCGCTGTTGCCGAAGCGCATGGCCTGGCCTACCTGCCGCCCCTGCAAGTGGCGAAGGGCTAGCGCGAGGCGATCGCCCCCTATCTATGACCTCTCAGACGAATCGGCATGATGTCGGCTCCCATGTGGCGGCTGTCTATAACGCCATGCTGGCGGAGTACGACCAGATCGAGGACCAGTTTTATTTCGCCGAATGCTACCAGGTGTACAGGGAGTCTGTCGAACGGATCGTCCGCGAGAGGCCAGATGGTATGGCGCTGGACCTTGGGTGTGGGACGGGGAAACAGACGGTCCTGCTGGCACCGCGGCCCGGGCGGGTGGTCGGGATCGATATTTCAGATCAGATGATCGAGGCGGCGCGCAGGCGATGCAATGGCCGGCCTAACGTCAGCCTTGTGACCGGCGACATCACGAAACTACCGTTCGAAGATGGATGCGCCCAGGCCATGGTCGCCTATGGCGATGTCATCGGCCACAACTTCACCGCGGTTGATGTGGTGCTGCGAGAGATGGTTCGCGTCTGCGCACCGAGTGGCCTCATCTCGTTCGAGGTCGATTCGAAGTGGTGTCCTGACCTGCTCTACCTCCCGAAGGAGCTGTGGCAGGCCATGACGACTCGAGGCGGGCACCTGCGGGAGTGGAAAGAGATGCAGTTTAAGACCTTCACCTGGCGAGAGCTTACGCGCCTCCTGCAGGCACACGGTCTCAGGCTTGTTGATGTCCGGAGCATGAACATCCTGACCATGCTGTTCCCCCCATCGCTACTTTTTCGCAGGAGGCAGGATGCCCCTCGCTTCAATGCCCTCTTCCGCCGCGTGATGGCGCTCGACTTGGCACTGGGAAAGTTTCTGCGGTGCGGTTCCACCAGAATCGTGACGGTAGAGAAACCGTGAACGGTGCGGGGTGTGGCGTGCGCGAAATCAACGACTAAGGGCCTACAACTTAAGCAGCGTCAAAAAATAACCTGTACATATTCATGATCCGAAAAGGTTCTGGGCGCCTTGATTCGGTCCATGCGCAACGGCTAACAGCCTTCAGCCTTCAGTCTATCTACCTTGTAGTTACGATACACCATTATCTCGCCCGCGACTCCGGATACTACGGGTTCAAGACCCCACCGCGGTGCCTGGCCCTTACTGCGCGCGCCCTGAATTCCCTTGACAGGGATGACGACGTGGGGTAGATGAAGGAAGTTGCAATCCGTTCAGAGTAGACGGAGGCTAGAATGGCGAAGGTCCTCAGCATCATCCCCGAACGGTGTACCGCCTGTCGAGCCTGCGAGCTGGCCTGCTCGGTGAAGCACTACGGCGAGTTCAACCCCAGCCGATCGCGCATCAAGGTCAGCATCTTCCTTGAGGAGGCGGTCTACATCCCCACCGCCTGCACCCAATGCAGTGAAGCCTGGTGCGCGAAGATCTGCCCCACCACCGCCATCCTTCGCAACGACGACTACATGGCGTACTACGTCGTCGACAACAAATGCGTCGGCTGCAAGATGTGCGTCCTGGCCTGCCCTTTCGGGGCGATAGAGCTGTATGCAGACCACGGTAAGGCCGAGAAGTGCGATCTCTGCCTCTCTATCGACGGCGATCCGGAGTGCGTGAAGTTCTGTACGCCGAAGGCGTTGCTCTTTACCGATGAGGACGCGGGTCCCAAGGCCAAACAGGCCGCCACCGCCCTTCGGATGAAGGAGGTCTACAAGGAGATGGCAGGCTGATGGGCTGGACAGGCACGATCCTCAGGGTCAACCTGAGCAACGGTAGCGTGGCGAAGGAGCCGCTGAACCCGCAGCTCGCCAGGGCCTACATCGGCGGTCGGGGCCTGGCGACGAAGATCCTGTACGATGAGATCGACCCACGGCTCGATCCCCTCGGACCGGCCAACAAACTGATCCTCGCCACCGGCCCGCTCACGGGCACGAACGCCCCGACCGGCGGCCGGTACATGGTGGTGACCAAGTCGCCGCTTACCGGCGCGATCGCCTGTTCGAACTCGGGTGGATATGTCGGGGCGGAGATGAAGTACGCCGGCTACGACCTGGTGATTGTGGAGGGGAAGGCGCCACATCCGGTTTATCTCTGGGTCAATAATGATAAGGTGGAAATCCGGGAAGCGGCCAAGGTCTGGGGGAAGTCCACCCACGAGACCGAGGATATCCTTCACAATGCCACGAATGCCGAGGCCAAGATCTGTAGCATCGGGCCTGCGGGTGAGAAGCTGAGCCTGACCGCCTGCATCATAAATGACAAGCATCGCGCGGCGGGTCGCTCCGGGGTGGGCGCGGTGATGGGATCGAAAAACCTGAAGGCGGTGGTCTTCCGGGGTACCCAGTCGGTTAAGGTCGCCCAGCCCCAGGCGTTCATGGGGGCGTGCCTGACAGCCGTAGCAAAGCTTAAGGGGGACCCGGCAGCGGGAGCGGGGCTGCCGATGTACGGTACCCCAGGGATCGTGAACGTTATCAACGCGCATGGCTTCATGCCGACCAACAACTTCCAGTTCGGCCAGTTTGCCGGCGCCGAGCGGATCAGCGGCGAGACCATCCGTGACGAGATCCTGACTCGGAACAAGGGCTGCTTCGCGTGTACCATTGCCTGCGCGCGGGTGACCGAGGTCAAGGCTGGAAAGTTCAAGGGATCGGGTGAGGGGCCGGAATACGAGACCGTCTGGGGCCTCGGCGCCATGACCGGTGTCAGCGACTTGGCGGCGGTCACCAAGGCGGGCTACCTGTGTAATGAATTGGGGATGGACACCATCGAGGCGGGGGTGGCCATCGCTACCGCCATGGAACTGTTCGAGCGGGGCTACATCCCGGAGCGGGAGATCGGCCGCTCGCTTCGTTTCGGCGATGCGGACGCCCTGGTGGAGATGACGGAGAAGCTGGGGAGGGGAGAGGGGTTTGGCGCAATCCTGGCCTTGGGCGGGGCGCGGGTAGCCGAGCGGTATGGCCATCCCGAGCTGTTCATGGGGGTGAAGAAGCAGGCATTTGCCGCGTACGACGGCCGCGGCGCCCAGGGGATGGCGCTCGGGTATGCCACCTCTAACCGAGGCGCCTGCCACCTGCGTGGCTACACCATCTCGGCTGAGGTGTTCGGCGTTCCGCTGAAGGTGGATCCGTTCGCTATCGAAGGGAAGGCGGCAATGTCCAAGGCATCCCAGGACGTCACCGCTTTCGTCGATTCGACCGGCGCCTGTCTGTTCACCACCTTCGCCCTGGAGCCCGCTGATATACATGCTATGTTGGAGCTTGCGACGGGCGTCGGTTATACGCTGGGAGAGGTGATCCAAATCGGTGAGCGGATCTGGAACCTCGAGCGGCTCTTTAACCTCAGGGCCGGATTAAGCGCTAAAGACGATACCCTGCCCCGTCGCATCCTGGAGGAGCCGATTCCAGCCGGACCGGCCAAGGGGAAGGTGGCCCGCCTCGGCGAGATGCTCCCGGAGTACTATCGCCTTCGAGGCTGGGACCCGCAAGGGGTACCAACACAAGAAAAGCTGAGAGAACTGGGCCTCTAGTAGAGCAGGGTATAGGGTTTAGGGTGAAGGGTTTAGCAAGGATATGACGGATTTTTGGGAAGTTGTTCTTACCCTATACCCTCTACCATGTCCCCTATACCCTCCAAATCAGACCAGAGGCCGAAAATGACTTGAAGTAAGCGTTTTCCTGTAGGGGGTACTTTATGGGATATGTTCATGCAGAGATAAAGTTAAAAAATCCTCGGCTGCCAAATCTCAAAATAATTACAGTCAAGGCAATGGTTTATACGGGGGCTTTGACTTTATGTATTCCGGATCACATCGCACTTCAACTCAAGCTAGAGATTAATAGCCAGCGTGAGGTAACAACCGCAGATGGTAGAAAACAAATGGTTCCTTATGTTGGTCCAATTGAAATACTTTTTGAAAACAGAAATTGCTTCGTTGGAGCATTAGTTTTAGGTGATGAGGTTCTTCTTGGCGCTGTTCCAATGGAAGATATGGACTTAATTGTATCTCCAGGTCATAGAAAACTAATAGTCAATCCAGATAGTCCAAATTTTCCACATGCATTAGTAAAATAAATGCTTCACGAATCAATTCAGCGGACGGCAAAAAGCGCCGATGCTGATTTCTGGCGTTAGGCGCCTTCTTGAAGCATTCCGTACAGCACCACAGAGGAATATCTCAGAATGCTACTGTTCACTGAGGCTCTCGCAACCATTCACCCTTGGCGAGGGGTAATTGTGGTTCGACAGGCTCACCACGAACGGCTAAAGTTGAAGACACTTCTTGTTGCCGGATAACCAGTATGGGTAAACTTCATCAGGTGATTGTCGGGGCCAGCGCGGCCGGCCTGGCTGCCGTAGAAGCGATCCGGCGAGTAGACCAGGACTGCCCCATCACGGTCGTCTCGAAAGAACTGTTGCCGCTCTATTCGCGGGTCGGCCTCACGCACTTCATCTCCCGCGAGGTCGGCTATGATGGGATGCGGATGCGGGACGACGGGTACTTTGACCGGATGAAGGTGCGGGGGGTGATGGGGGTCGCTGCCATCTCCGTCGATCCAACCGCCCGCCTGGTGAGGCTGAGCAACGGTGAGAACCTGGCGTACGACAACCTGCTGGTGGCGTCGGGCTCTCACGCCGTGATGCCACCGATCCCGGGGACGGATCTTCATGGCATCTACCCCTGCATCACCAACAATGATGCCACACAGATCGACGAGGCGATCCCTCGCACGAAAGAGGCTGTCGTGATCGGGGCTGGCCTGATCGGGATCCAGGTGGTGGATGCGTTCGCCCGTCGCGGTTTGAAGACGACTGTCATTGAACAGATGCCGCACGTGATGCCCGCCATGGCCGATGCGGTCTCGGCCGCGATGGCGGAGGGGGCGCTTCGGACAGCGGGAGTGACCGTCAGGTGCGGTGTCAGGGCGACCGAGTTGCTGGGCAATAACGGCCAGATCACCGGCGTGCGGGTTGAAAGCGGGGAGGTGCTCCCGTGCCAGCTTCTGGTGATGGCCGCCGGCGTCGCGCCCAATATCGACTTCCTCGATAGGACCGGCGTTACGATCCATCGTGGGGTATCCGTAGATACCTACCAGCGGACCAGCCTGGAAGGGATCTATGCCGCCGGAGACGTCGCCGAAACGGTCGATATGTTCAGCGGCGAGCGGGTGATGAACGCCATCTGGCCTGAAGCGCTGAACCAGGGGCGGACGGCCGGGCTAAATATGGCCGGGGTTGCCACGACTTACGAAGGGTCGATGGCGATGAATGTGACGACGGTCATTGACACCCCGATCGCCTCAATCGGTATGTGGAATCCACCGGATGGGGAACCGTATCAGATCCGGGAGGTCCGGGACGACCTGAAGCGGATCTACCGTAAGCTGGTCTTCACGGGAGAACAACTTGTTGGCGCAATGCTGGTGGGGATGATCGAGGACGCTGGCATCCTCCATAACATGATTCGGACCCGGACCACCTTCACCTTGACGCCGGACCACCTGGCGCCAGCCCCCGTTCGATGGGGAACTGTTCTGCGCGCGGTCGATAAGGCCGGCAGGGTGTGAAGATCGAGGTGGCGCTGTACGCTACGTTATCTCAGTACCTGCCGAAGGGCTCCCAGAGCCATAAAGCGACCATGGAGTGTGCCGATGGGGTGACGGTCGGACAGGTGATCGACCAGCTAGGCATCCCCAAGCCGCAACCCACGATGGTCCTTATCAACGGCCTCCACGCCGGCGAAGACACCCCCCTCAAGGAGGGAGACCTCCTTGCCCTATTCCCGCCTCTGGCCGGTGGGTTACCGATCGTCCTGCCCAGAAGGCTGAACAGTCTGTAGGTGTTCATGGGCCTTCACCAGGAGATCCCGGGAGTTCTTGAAGGTCAACCGCGCCATGGCGAGGTCATATGGAAGCCAGTCGAAACCGATATGTTCATGGGAAAGGCTGATCTCGGACTGATCCGTTTCTGCGAGAAAGTAGATGACGGTCTTGAAGATCCCGATCCCTTTATGTCGAAAAAAATACCGGAGCGTCTGCTTGTAGCCGTCTACAAAGCATGCCTCGGAGATTCCGGTCTCCTCCTTCAGCTCACGCTTGGCTGTTTGCTGTGCGTCTTCGCCAGTTTCGATGTGCCCCTTGGGAAAGTCCCAGTGGCCTGATCCGTAATGGAGAAGCACGTAGTGCGGCTCCGGCGCTCGCCTGAACAGGATTACCCCGGCCGAGATCTCACGTGGCATATCACCCCAATCTTGCTTAATCCGCCCCCTCTGGCACGAATGCGGGCGCCTGAAATCAGGCGCTATTTCCCGCTTCCCTCAGAGCACCCATTATGCTATATACTACCACATGAATGAAAGGGCGGTTTCAAATCCCCCGTTTAAGGTCTATGGCATCAATTTGGTGGCCCGGATGCTTCGTGAACCGCCGGATGTCCTGACGCTCCACTGCCCACGGGGCGCCTCCATCAGATACGGCCAGGTTGTGATGGCCGGTGACGGCTTCGATGAAGGGTCCAGCTCCTTCCGAGAGATGCCCCCGTTCGAAGCGATCGTCGCCTTTGAGGAGGCATCTGAAGGCGTGGAAGGGCACTATTTCTACCGGAATAACGAGGAGTACCGGATCCTCTCGCTGGATTCGATCATCATCGCCTTCCCGCAGCCGTAACTAGCCTTATCTCGGCGAAAGCCCGTCATTGATCTCCTTTGGCCCAGCCTCTCTCCCTGACCTCTGTTCGTGTTCGTTCTAACCTACCCCTGCCCCTACCCGTCCAGCCTCCTATAAAACTTTTGGCTCTTCCGAATTTTCCGTGGGTCAACTGCTGTCCGTCATTTCGCCTGTCTGCGTACGGACACACACAGGCATGGGCGTGACAAGCCTGCCCCATACTTGATACGGGGGGAGAATCCAGGTCTCATCCGTCATTCCGGCGAAAGCCGGAATCCAACTCCTTACACGAGTTCCGCACGCGGGCCCCTTCACTGGATACCGGCTTCCGCCGGTATGACGAACTCCTCCTCCTGCCCTAGGGAGTAGAGAAATCCTTTTACTCACGCTCACTCCGGAAGAACCAAACTTTTATGGTGAAGGTTTTCCTGCCAGCAGCTTCTCGATCTCGGCCTTGGTGGGTAGTGATTCTTGCGCACCGTGCTTGGTCGTGGCCAGGGCGCCGGCTGCGTTTGCAAAGCGTACGGCGTCCTCTAATACTAGTAATCGATCTGTGTCGAGTGCATCGGCCCGGGGCTTCCCAGCCAGGACCGCGGCCAGCGCACCGTTGAACGCGTCACCGGCGGCGGTTGTATCGACGGCCTCGACCGGGACGGCCGGCAGATGTCGCACGACCGATGCTGTGCACAGCAGCGCCCCCTGAGGTCCAAGCGTCACGATGACGACTTGAGGGCCACGCAAAAGCAGCGCCTTGGCCGCTGCCGTAGCGCTGGGCAGGTCGAAGACCGCGATCCCTGTCAACGCTTCGGCCTCGGTCTCGTTCGGCGTCAGCAGATCGACGTGACGGAGGAGATCGTCCGATAAAGGGGATGCCGGCGCCGGATTCAAAATTGTCATCATCCCGTTGGCCTTGGCGAACCGAAACGCCCGCTCGACGGTAACGATCGGAATCTCGAGTTGCACAAGCATGACGGTCCCATAGGCCAGGAAGGGTTCGTACTGCTCAATGGCCTCCGGTAGGAGCAACTGATTGCTGCCAGGAGCCACTGCGATCTGATTTCGCCCCTGTCGATCAACAACGATCAGGGCGACACCCGTCGGGGCCGACTCGTCCCGGAGCAGACCATTGGCCGGAAGTCCCGCCGTGACGAGGTCTCGACAGATCCGATCACCAAAAGGATCACGCCCGACCTTCGCCAGGAACCGGACCTCGGCTCCGGCCTTGAGCGCCGCAACGGCCTGGTTCGCCCCCTTGCCTCCGTTCGAGAGGAGCAGTTCTCCGCCGAGGACCGTCTCCCCTTCCCGCGGCAGTCGGGCGACAGTCACGGTCAGATCAAGATTCGCGCTGCCGATCACGACAACCTGTCTGCTCAGGCAGTCGGCCGGCATATCCGCTCCAAGAAAAGGGCCATAAACCGTCCGGCATCCACCTCCATACACACCTGCAGGTTCGGCGGCTTTTTCCATTCCTCCTTGAGGGGACGCCTGTCGGCAATCGTCATCCCTTGAGCTGGACCGTCGCCCGTCTCCACCTCGACATGCAATGGCCGGCTGCTGACAAGGGATCGATCGATCGCAACGCCAACCGCGAGCGGGTCGTGGAGTGGGATCGCGGCATACCCCGTCCGCCGCTGTTCAACGCCAAACAGTCGCTCAGTGGTATCGCGGACGAACTGGGTCACGCGACTGTCGATGTGCCGGACCACCGCGTCGATCAGCTCAGCCGTGAGCATGACCCGCTGCGTGACATCCAAAGGGATGAGGGTGATCGGCAGGCCGGAGGTGAACACGAGCTTGGCGGCATCGGGATCGGTGTACAGATTAAACTCCGCCCCTGGTGTCACGTTGCCCGGCGCCTGGATCGCCCCGCCCATGACGATGATCTCTTTGACCTGCGCCATCTGCGTCGGGGCCGCCTGGATCGCCATCGCCAGGTTGGTCAGCGGCCCAAGACAGATCAGGACGATCTCCCCCGGGGCGGAACCGATGATCTCAGCGATGAGGGCCGGGGCGGGTTGTGGTTCGGGGAGTTGTTGTGGTTCGGGGTATCGGGGTATCCCTTCCCCCGTCTTGAAACGAGATAACTCTCCCAGACCGTCCTCGCCGTGGTAGTCCTGGGCTGGGCGCAGCTTCTTTTTCAGGGGGCCTCTGGCACCGACCGCCACCGGTGGTCCGGGACTGCGACCCATCACGTCGAGGACCATACGGGCGTTCCGCGCCGCCTGCGCCACCGGGACGTTGCCGGCCACGGTCGTGATTGCCTCGACAGAGAGCTCTGGGGAGGCGAAGGCGAGGATCAGCGCCAAGGCATCGTCGATGCCAGGATCGGTGTCGATGATCACGCGAGTTGGGGGCATCCGCTCTGCTCCTTTGCGGCCATTGTAATCGAGTTTGGCCCGGCCTGCTATCCTCTTGTTGACACCCACTACGCTCGTTCCCTATGATGCCGTCATGTTGCCGTCTTGTACTGGATCGCAAGGATGTTGGCAGCACCAGGGCATAATTTCGGCGCATAAGTTTTCGCTTGCGCTCTTGGCGGGCAATGGAGTAAACCTCTACCGTTACTGCCGGCATATTGCGGACTGTGCGCCGGTTCGTTGAGGAGCGTTGAAGATGAGCCCAAAGGTTACTATCGACCGTGGCAAGATCGCTGATTTCTGCCGACGATGGAAGATTACCGAACTCGCATTCTTCGGCTCTGTGCTGCGTGACGATTTCCGCCCGGATAGCGACGTCGATGTCCTCGTCACCTTCGCACCGGATACCAAATGGAGTCTCTTTGATCACGTGGCCATGGAAGAAGAGCTATCCACGCTTGTCGGCCGCAAGGTTGACCTGGTTAGTCGTCAGGCAATAGAACGTAGTTCCAACTGGATCCGCCGGAAAGCCATCCTCGATGGCGCGGAAGCGTACTATGCCTCGTGATGATGCCGCGATCTTAGATATCTTGAAGGCAGCTAACCTGGCGCTCGCATTCACGGGGAAATTGGATAAGGCTGCGTTTCTCGCTGACCTAAAAACCCAGTCGGCAATCCTACACCAGTTGCTCGTGCTTGGAGAAGCGGTCAAGCGGCTCTCTGATGCGTTTCGCACCAAATATCATGGGGTTGCCTGGAGTCAGATCGCCGGCATGCGCAACATACTCATTCATCAGTACGATCATGTTGATCTCGATGAAGCTTGGCAGACTGTTTCTGTGGACGTTCCAACTCTCATTGCCTTGTTAGAACCGCTGGCTCCACATGAGGGTGGCGAATGACCAGACATCGAAAGACCGACTGCACGGCATTTAGGGTAGGCGAGCTACATGTAGAAACGTTCGACCCCGTAGGGGCAGGGCTTGCCCTGCCCCAGGGCGCGGCGAGCAGCGCCCCTACATAATGCGACCATCTGACGCGATTGGCCGCGGCCTCCGCCTGTACTTTAAAACGCTCAAAGTATTACATAATCGCGATGCAGCGCCGCTATACGCTCCCCGGTACTCCTACCAATATGAAGCCCCATACAGGTTGATCAGAGCCGGCTCGCTAAGGTACAGTTTTTGCTTGCACTTTAGGCGCTCAATAAGGTAGACCTCAGTGCAGAACATGGGCTGGCCCAAGTTGGACCGCGCGTAAGCTCGTTGAGGAGCGTTGTACATGAGCCCTAAAATCCCGATCGACCGCGACAAGATTGCGGAGTTCTGCCACCACTACCACATCCGTAAGCTAGCGTTCTTCGGCTCCGTCCTGAGGGATGATTTCAGACCAGACAGTGACGTGGATGTGCTGGTGGAGTTCGAGCCTGGTCACGTTCCAGGACTGAAATTCATTCAAATCCAGGACGAACTTTCAACGATCCTGGGAGGGTGGAAAGTAGACCTCGTGACGCCCAAGTTTCTCAACAGGCGTATCCGAGACCGCGTGCTGGCCAGCGCCGAGATACAGTATGCAAAAGGATGACCTCGTCTTTCTGGGGCACATGCTGGATACCGCCCGCAAAGCGCTCGACAAGATACAGGGGAAGAGCCGGTCGGATTATGACGCCGACGAAAATCTACGTTTGGCCTTAGCTCACCTCATCCAGATTATCGGCGAAGCAGCCCGGCGGGTTTCGCCGGAATGGCATACAGCTCATCCGGAGATCCCATGGTCGGAGATCATTGGGATGCGTCACAAGGTCGTGCACGATTACCTGAACGTAGACGAGGATATCGTCTGGGAAGTGGTGACGAGCGATCTTTCAAGACTCGTGGCGGCCCTTGAAAGGATTGTCCCGCCTGATGACGTGGATGCTTGAGTGTCCACAAGCGCCATCGGTCGCGATAGAGTTTTCCTAATGTGAGAACTGCATTGAGGACTCACAGCGGCTGGCGGAAGGGCGCGGCATAGCCGGTCATCTCTAGGTAGCCCACACCGGAGATCGGTAGGTCACCCGCAGTCCCAGACGCTGAAACCGACCCCTCCCAGTAGGTGACCTGGGTGCTGCCGCTGGTGTTCAGCTCCTGATCAGGGAACGCAACCTGTACAGACAGGTAGAGGCGTCGGCCGGGAACCTGAATCCGCCAACGGATCGGGTATCGGCCGCCGCTCTTAGGGCTCTGCCAGACCTCTTGCGGTGTGAGTCGAAAGGCGCTGAAGGGTAGATGCTCAATGCGCCCATCCGGATAGATCAGGCTCCCGCTGGAGTGGGGGTCGGGGCGACCATCCGTCAGGCGGAGCTGGTAGAGCATCAGATCTACGCCATCCGTCAACTGGATCGCGAACCAGTCCCATCCGACTTGCGACGCGGTAAACTGGTTACTCCCGAACTCATGATCCATCCATGTTGATCCGGTCACGGTCTGCGGCCTTCCTGCGAAGGTCAAGGTGCCGTTGGTGGTCATCCTGGTGAGCGAGTAGTAGTGAGAGGCATGGCCTGGCCCTGACGCCTTTTGGATTACGCCATTACTGCCATGAATTGCGGGCGGTTTCGTCGGGATCATGGTGAGGTCGATCGCATACCCGGGAGCGTGAGCGGTTAAATGCTGGGCCTTCCCATCTCCACTGGCTTCCCACGGGCCGTTCCAGACCTTGAATCCTTTGGTCAAGGCGCCGGCCGAGTCCAGGGCGCCGCGGCTTCGGCGCTCCCGGTATTGGAAGCGGCGGTGCGTGAGGTCCGAGATGGCGAAGTGGGCTAGATGCAGGTCGGCAACTGCCCAACGGGATCGGCTATTGCCGCGTAGCGCAGGATCGACGCCAACCCGAAAGAAGGTCAGTTGGTAGCCGAACCGCTGCCCATCCTCGGTCTGCAGATGGCCCGAATAGTACCACCACTCGGTTTTGAAGTCGGGATGCGAGGCATGGTCTTGCGGAAAGGCGAATCGATAGCCAGGAAGCGCCCGCCGAAAGACCCCTTCCGCCTGCGCCCCAGTCCCGCTGAGCAGGCAGAGAAGCGCCACCACCGCGATCCTGAATCCCCTACCCCTCATACGCCACCGCTGCGGCGATGTTCAGACGGGCTGCTCGCCTTGCAGGCAGGTAGCCGGCCAGCAGGGTCGTGCCGAGCGCGATGATCGACGACTTGATGACGACCCACCAGGAGAATTGAAACTGGATGGTCCAGCCAAACGACTGCTTGTTGATAACGTAGATCAGGATGAGCGAAAGAGCGATGCCGGCAATCAGGCCAAGCAGATCGGCCAACAGGCCAAGTAGTCCCGCCTCCCACAGGACGATCCGCATAAGCTGTGCTCTCGTCGCCCCGACCGACCGTAGCACGCCGATCTCTCGCTGGCGGCTGACTACCGAGGCCCACAAGACGTTGAAGATCCCGAGAATGCTCACCAGGATCGCGATCAGTTCCAGGGCGCGCGCCACCGCAAAGGTGTTGTCAAAGATCTCCAGAACCCTGGCCTTCAGCGCCCTGTTCGAGTTGAGCGCGATCGCGCCATCCTCTCCTGCAATCGTCAGAAGCTGCCGCCGTACTGCGGCCTCGTTGGCGCCAGGCTGAAGATAGATCGCCAGGATGTCGGCTCCCTGCCCGCCTCCCGTCCTCGCCCAGAGGCCCCGATCCATCACCACCTTGCCGCCATCGGTTGAGTAGTCATAGAAGACCCCGATGATCGGGGGCTCGACCCGGCCTGAGGGGAGATGGAGGGGTAATCGGTCCCCCTCGGTGAGCCCTCTGGACAGCGCAAGGCTCTCTGAGATGATCACCCCGTCCTCAGCCTTCGCACGCCGAAGGATCGTAGCCGACTCCCCCCTCCTGAACAGGAGCCTGCCGTATCGCGCCGCCACTTCAAAGTCCCCCGCTGCGAGCAGCCCCTCCTGCCCAAGCAGATCCACCCGCTGGCCGATGAACGGGTCGAGGGCAGCGATCCCTGGGGTCCGGGCAGCGCCTTCGATGAAGGTGTTAGGAAGCCTTGCCTGGCTTCCTTTCACGAAGCGGGCAGCCGGCGACACCATGATGTCGGCCCTGATCGTCTGCTCCACCCACAGTTCCACCGTCCGCCGGAAGCTGCCAATCATCAGGGTCAGCCCAACCAGCATTGCAATGGCGGTCATCATTGCGGCGACCGCGACCGCACTCCGCCCGACCTGCGAAGAGAGGTTGCCGGCTGCAAGCGTGAGCAGTGGAGCCCGTCTCCCCCTACAGAGGGAATGAATGCCTGTCCCGGTGAAGCGCAAGAGCAGGGGGGTGAAGCATGCGACGCCAAAGATGAGGCAGGCCAAAGAGAGATAGCCGAAGAGGGGAGCGCCACCAACCGGACCCGGACGAGTCAACAGGAAGGAGGCGGTGAGCAACAGGAGACCGCCCAGGAACGCGAGCGGGGAGCGGCGCGTCCAGGTCCTTTCGAGGGAACCGAGGTGCATCGCGTCCTTCGGTGCGATCCGGCTCGCCGCATAGGCAGGTGCGAGGGAGGCCAGCAACGCACCGGCGCTTCCCAGCCCGAGCGCTATGAGCAGAAGGATTGGACTGATCTCGATCTCTTCTACCCGAAGGTAGGCATAGAGGGTCGAGACCGTCCTTGAGACGCTCTGCAGGAGTACCCGGCCAAGCAGCATCCCGCCGCCGACTCCAAGCAGCGAGCCCAGGAGCCCCAGCGCCATCCCTTCCGCAGCAAAGAGCGCTGCCACCGCACCCCGCGTGAGCCCGAGTGAACGGAGGATCCCGATCTGACGCCGCCGCTCCAGGACCGAGAGGGAGACGGCATTATAGACCAGGAATAGACTGACCAGCAGTGCGATCGCGCTCAGGGCGGTCAGATTCAGACGAAACGCCCTGAGCATCTTCTCCACCTGGTGGCCCCGCCGATCCGGTCGCTGAACAGTCAGATGCGGGGGCAGGACCTTCACAAGGCGTGCCCTGATCTCATCCAGCGGTACCTGTTCATCCGTCACCAGATCGATTCGGTCGAGTCGCCCAATCTTACCGAACGCCACCTGGGCAGCGGCGATGTCTAAGATCGCGATATTGCCGTCGAATGCACGGGCCGGCCCTTGCGGGGTAAGCAGTCCCTTGATGCTGAACCGCTGCCGCCTCGGCCCAACCAGGAGGGTCAGGCTTCCACCTTTCTGCAGTCCGTGCGCCTCTGCGAACGCCGCAGTCACAAAGATTGCGTCAGGGCTGAGCAGATCCTCAATCCCAGGCGGATGGTCGCCATCAGCCAGTCTGTATTCTCGTAACGGATCTTCGGCAAACAGATCGACCCCCATCAGCAGAAGGGCTTCGCCAGGACGATCAGCGACGGGAGCCACCATCTGCATGATTGGCGCGGCCGCCGACACCCCGTCCACCTGCTGCACCACCGGCAGGAGCCGCTCGTCGATTCCCAGCTCACCACTAAAGATCTCGATCGTGGCCCGACCTGCCACCAGATCGATGGCGCGCGCAAACGAGCGCAGGACGCTCTCGTTGGTTGCCTGGATTGCGGTAAAAGTGGCGACACCGATGGCGACGCCCGTCACGGTCACCAGTACCCTGACCGGGCTCGTCCACAGATGGCGAAGGATGATGAGCCGTATGACCGACCAGGTATGCATGTTAGGGCTCCGCGATCCCCTCTATTTTCCCATCGCGGAGGTAGACGATTCGATCGGCTCTTCTCACCGCCTCTTGGCTATGGGTAGCCATGACAATCGTCTGGCCGTGATCCCGATTCAACTCCTTGAGCAGATCCAGGACCGCTCCACCCGCCACCGAATCCAGGTTCCCCGTTGGCTCGTCGGCCAGGACAACCCGCGGCTCGGCCACAATCGCCCTGGCTATCGCTACCCGTTGCTGCTCGCCACCGGATAGCTCATGAGGCCAGTGCTCCGCGCGGTGCGTCAACCCCACACGCTGTAGCCCCCCCTCGACGCGCCCTTCGATTTCGCCGCGCTGCATCCCGTCTAATAGGAGGGGCAGGGCGACGTTCTCTCGTGCGGTGAGTGTCGGGAGCAGATTGAAGCACTGGTAGACGATCCCGACTTTTGTCCGACGAAGCCGCGTGAGGCGGTCGTCAGAAAGGGAATCGAGGCGCTCTCCCTCGAACCACACCTCGCCAGAGGTCGGACGGTCGATCCCGGCCATTAGATTGAGGAGGGTACTTTTGCCGCAGCCGCTCGCTCCAACCAACGCGATGAACTCCCCCTGCCCAATGGTCAGCGTAACCCCATCCAGGGCCCGGACCTCAACCTTGCCTAGCGAATAGACCTTTGCAATCTGCTGCAGCCTGATCATCCACGCTCCCTCACCCTGATCCAACCCATTATTACGCGTACCCTCCGCCGAGTCAACGCGCCCGCTCCTGGAGGGTCACGTACAAAAAGGCCAGGAATTCGATTGACAAGCCTACAGACGAATAGTATAGGTACTTTCATGCCGAAATAACCCGAAATTACTTTGCTCCTTACCCGTTTCCGTCTTGCCTGCTGGCAGGAGGCTATTCATCGTTTGTGTGGCGTGAATCGATCCAAGGTTGCGGCGGGCACTGCAAGTCGCTCCGCCGCAAGGGACACTTTTGAGGAGGCGAAAGCAAATGGGGAAACCATGGAGGTTCAGGAACATATCGAGCACGGGGCTGTTGTTGACTGTCGCGTTTCTGCTCTCAGGCTGTCCGATGCGTGCGGATCTTGCCGGTGAGGAGGAGGTCAGGTCTGCTGCGTCGGTTCATGAGCCACCGGCAATAGGAGCGCCATCTGCGCAACAACCGGCAGGGAAGGAGTCACCGCTCAAGGATATCTTCTTCGATTTCGACAAATCGACCATGCGCGACGATGCAAAGCCAAATCTCAACGAGGATCTTCAGTGGCTTAACGCCAATCCGACGGCGCAGATCACGATCGAAGGCCACTGCGACGAACGCGGGACGGCAGAATATAATCTGGGCCTGGGCGAACGCCGGGCTACGGCTATCAGGGACTACCTGGTGGCGGCGGGAATCGATGCCAGGCGTATCAAGACCGTGAGTTTCGGGAAGGAACGCCCGTTCGTCCTGGGTCAGGATGAGGCGGCCTGGGCATGGAACCGAAGAGCGCACTTTGTGGTGGGCGGGCGGTAGCACCACGAAGCTATGGGCGGAAGAAGACGAGGGTGACCAGGAGAAACAGGGGAAGGAGGATGCCGATGGTATACTTCATGTACCCGAAGAAAGACGGCATCTTGATCCCGGCCTCTTCCGCGATCGCCCTGACCATGAAGTTGGGGCCATTGCCAATATAGGTATTCGCTCCCATGGAGACGGCGCCAACAGAGATCGCTGTCAGGAGCGCCTCCCCATGTAGGCCCCCAGTTGTGGCCCGCAAAAGCTGGTCCAGACGTGCGGCTTCCGTCCCCATCAGGCCACTGGCCATCGAGGCGAAGGTCAGATAGGTCGGCGCGTTGTCGAGGAAGCCCGAGAGGCTCCCCGTCACCCAAAAGAACTGCCACGGGTGCGTGAGGCCGAGATCGCCTCCCCGAGCCTCCAGGATGGCCAGAGCAGGGATCATCGTCGCGAAGATCCCTGCAAAGATCACTGCCACCTCCACAATGGGGTAAAAGGCGAAGCCGTTGACATCGCGCGTTTCCCGGCGTGTCATCAGCATGGACAAGCCTGCGAGGATGCCCATCCCCACCACCTGCCCTCCCCGTCGCGCATACTCGGACTGAAGACCGATCTGGACACCGAACCGCCCAACAACAAAGGCCACCATGAGTACGCCCAGTAATAGCAGGAAATTGACCTTGCCTTCCACGCTCAGCTTTTCCTGAACCCCGAGATCCTCCCTTACGGCCCCTTGGTGTGTCGCTCGCTCGGCCTCAAACCAACGTCGGTCCCATACGTAGAAGATGATGAGCAGCGCCGTGATCATCAGGAGCCAGTGAGGCAGCAGTTTCAACGTCCACTCGAACGGCACCCCTCTAAGAAAACCGAGAAAGAGCGGCGGATCGCCGAGTGGGGTGAGTAGCCCGCCGATATTCGAGACGATGAAAATGAAGAAGACCACGATGTGCGCCCGATGCCGACGCCGCTCGTTGGTGCGAAGGATCGGACGAATCAGAAGCATTGAGGCCCCTGTGGTTCCGATGAAGTTCGCTAGGATAGCCCCCATCGCCAGGACGACGGTGTTGGTGAAAGGGGTCCCAGGCAATGAACCTCGCAGGTGAATTCCGCCAGAGATGATAAACAGGGCCGCGAGTAGGACGATAAACGCCGTATACTCAATCCCCGTCTCGATGAGGCGAGAACTATCCAACCTGAAGATGTAGAACAATACGGGAAGTGCGAAGGTGGCGCTGACGAGCCCCTTGTTGAGGTTGGATTCCCACCAGCGTGGAATAAGCAGCGGCAGTACCGCAATGGACAGGAGCAACAGGGCGAATGGGGCCACCCAGACCAGCCCAAGCTGATGACCCAATGGCGTCCCACCCTCCTCCGCAGCCGCGGCGAAACCCTGCATGGCCAAGAGTGCCAGTGCCGTCAACACCGGTTTCACGCGCCCGGTTTCACCATACCAGAGTTGACGTGAAAGTCAAAGCGCTTCCGGCGTTATGCGGTGGATGCTCCTCTTCACATCCCCTCTCAGCACACCAACGAGGTTGCTGTGCTATACTGATTTTTCTGAAAAAGCATTCAGCAATCAACACTCAGCCGTAGCCGTAGGTCGGGTTAGCGCAGCGTAACCCGACAACTCGGCTGTGCATGGCTACGCGTCAGGATGGCAAAGTCGATGAACGGGATCTTCAGGGTCGCCCACCTCTCTGATCTGCATCTCACTTCACTGGTTGACGTCAAGATCCGCGATCTCCTGAACAAACGCGCGCTCGGTTATCTGTCCTGGCGGTTCCGGCGTCGTCATGAGCACGCACCTGAGATCTTAGCTGCTCTGCTTCACGATCTGAGTGAGCAGGCGCTGGACCACATCGTGATTACGGGTGATCTGACCCAGATTGGCCTCCCCGGTGAATTCCAACAAGCTCGACAATGGCTGGAGACCCTTGGTTCACCGACTGACGTGACCGTTGTCCCGGGTAACCACGATGCATACGTCCGCACTCCGTGGACGGACACCTTCGCTCTGTGGGCACCCTATATGGCCTCCGATCTGGGATTGCAGACTGGAGAACAGCAGGCGCCAGACCGTACACTCTTTCCAAGTGTACGTGTGCGCGGGCATGCCGCTCTGATTGGAGTGACCTCCGCACACCCGTCCGCTCCTTTTTTCGCCACAGGAAGCCTGGGGGCTGCACAGATGGACAGACTCGGCGACATCCTCGATCTCACCCGCCGACAGGGCCTGTTCAGAATCCTCCTCATCCATCATCCCCCTATAGAGTCCATGGTCGCGTGGCGAAAACGACTCACCGACGGGGCCGCCTTGGGGGCCATTCTCGCTCGGCACGGCGTGGAGATGATTTTGCACGGACATACTCATCATTCTTCCGTGGCGTACCTTCCCGATGTGCGAGGCACTATTCCCATTATAGGAGTCCCTTCTGCCTCTGCGCGCGGTGCAAAGCCGGAGCATCGTTCGGGGTATCATGTCTACGAGGTGCGTCCGTCGTCTAACGGATGGGAGGTCCGAACGTCGTCGCGCGGCTACTCCCCGGGGAACCACTGTTTTTTTGCAGGGGATCAGCGAGTGATAATGGTGGCGGGTTCGGCGACGGGTTCACCGTACACGACGGTACACCCACACAGTCACCCCACCCAGCACGGCCAGCGGGCTTAACACGGTCAGCGCCGCGTTCAGATGCAAGATGGCTCCAAGATGGGCTACAGAAAGGCTGCTCAGGTGAAAGGCAGCCCCGACCAGCGATCCGTGAAGGATTCGCTTGCCCGCCGTCGCCGTCCGAAGGGGACCGAGCACAAAGGGGATAGCAACGAGTACCATCATCAGGGTCGATAGGGGCATCGTGATCTGCTGCCATAACCTGATCTCTAAGCGTTCTGCGTCCTGGCCGGTTTTTTTCAAGAATGCTATATGCTGGCCGAGGGTCGAACGGGACAGAATCTCTACTGGCAGGACGAGCAACTCCACCTGCGCTGGTGTCAGTGCTCCAGCCCATGGAAGACTGGCAAGGCGTTTCGTCACGACCCGTTCCGCCTCGGTTATTTGTTGCACCACATTCAGAAGTACCCACCCTTGCGAATCCTTGGGATCGGCTCGCTGTGCCCACGTTACCAGGCGTAACCGGTCGTGGTCGTCGAAATCGTAGATCTCGACATCGGAGAGAATGCGACCGGGCAGCACCTGATGTACCCGGATAAATTGCTGCCCATCGCGCGACCAGAATCCCTGCTTGGTGTGCAGAGCTTCCGGATTCGAGATCGCTTGGATGCGACGCGTGTAGGCGAGCTGATCCGTGGACGGAGCCACCCACTCCTGCACCCCTACCACTACGAGCATGAGGAGGATGCCGGTCACGGTCACCGACCATCCGATACGCAGTGGCGAGGTGCCCAAGACCTGCATCGCGATGAGTTCATGACTACTCGCTAATTCGCCAAGGCCGATGATGCTCCCCAGGAGGGCAGTCGCCGGCGCCAGTTCGATCATCCGGCTCGGCATCGTCAATAGGACGTTCAGGACCGCGTCGGACAGCGCGTAGGTGCCGCGCCCTATCGAGTCCAACTCGGTAACGAATGCCATCAGGCTGAATACAGACAACAGGACGGCCATCACAAGGGCATAGCTCCTGATCACCCTGAGCCAAATATGGCGATCGATTGTACTCATGGATGCGTTATCCCTCTCCACAACAGGCCTGCAACCAGGACCCCCAAGAGAAGGTGGACCCACCAGATACCCGGAACAGCGCTCACAGCCCCCTGCGCAACCCATGTCCTCGCCATCATGTTCAGATTATAGAAGATGACATAACACAGCACCGACACGAACAGCTTGGCATACTTGCCCTGGCGTGCCTTGGCACGACCGAGAGGAAAGCCCAGCAATCCCATCAGAAAGGCGGCCACCGGGGTTGACAGTCGCCATTGAAACTCCGCGATATCCTTGGGCGAATCTGAGCGGGCTAACTGCCAGGTTGGGGCGGCTTTTCGCTTGAATTCCTCCGAGGGGGCATGCGATTTCTCCCACTCGAGAACCAGCCCGTCAGATGCGGCATGTCTCACCCTGCCCTGATCTCGAGAGATCTCATAGATTTGTGCTCCAGAACAGACCAGGGTCTGGCCCGCACTCGTCTCCACCGGCCCAGGGTAATAACCCTCCTCCGCCCGGATAAGTCGAACCAGATCCCCCGACCGAGACTGGATAAAGACCTTCTGCATTCGGCCACTGCTCTGGTCGCGATGTTGAAAGAACAAGACAGTGCCGGAGGAGTTTTCGTAGAAGTGGCCCGGCTTCATATCGTTCAGATCGATATCGGTAACCGCTTGGTGTTCCAGGCGATAGCGGGTTTGGTTGGCCCATGGTCGCGCATAGATGGACAGACATGCCACGATCCCCGCTACGACGAGAGAACCCGCGAACACGATGCGTATTATCCGTGTCGGACTGACACCGGAACCAAAGAGGGCGGTTATTTCGGAATCGGTGTAGAGACGTCCCAGGGTCACGACAATCGACAGGTGCAGCGCGATCGGCAGCAGGATCTCCAGCGCGACCGTAGCCCTGACCAGGACCAGCGGCAGGACGCTTTGGGCGGGCATGACGCCGTCAGCTACCTGATTCAGATAACGGATGGCCGTAAAATTGGCAAACAGCAGTAACAGCCCTCCGCAAAAGATGAAGAGCGGCTTGGCGATTTCCCGGGTAAGATATCGATCGAGTATCGACATGGTTATGAAGTGTTCAGCGATCAGCCTCGGATAAAGTGAAGGGGCGTATCAAAAGCTGACAGCTTGCTGCTGATGGCTGACCGCTTCCTTAGAATCCCCTAGTCTGCTGTGTGGATTTGCCCATCTTGGATCTACCTCTTCCAAGAGATTATATGGTATCGTACTGCTGCCAGATCGCACAAGTCTACACTTATTGAAGATAAGGCCGAACGGCACGTCAGGGTGTGCGGGCGTGCGTTCGCAGGAGGAGATGGTCAATGAGGTGCGTCATCTTAAGCGCGGGACAAGGACGACGCCTGCTCCCGTTGACAGCCGAGGTCCCCAAATGTGCCCTACAGATCGGTGGCCGGTCCCTCGTGGAGTGGCAGATCGCTCAGTTGATGAGGTGCGGCGTCGATCAGGTGACCGTGATCGTGGGTTTCGAGGCTGAGAAGGTGGAGCAGCTCGTACGGGGCCATGGCAGGTCGAACCAGATCACCACGCTGTACAATCCCTTTTTTGCCGTGAGCGATAATCTGGCTAGTTGTTGGTTGGCCCGTAACCTGATGACTGAGGACTTTATTTTGTTGAACGGGGATACGCTGTTTGAGACGGCCGTTCTGGAGCGTCTTCTGGATGCGCCGTCCCGGCCGGTCACGCTCGTCACGGACCGCAAGCCGGCCTATGACGCCGACGATATGAAGGTAACGGTCAACGAAGGCAAGGTGCTCAGGGTGGGGAAGATCCTGAGTCAGGAGCAGTCCCATGGAGAGTCGATCGGAATGCTGCTGTTTCGTGGAAGCGGGCCTGGCCTATTTTCTGATGCCATCGACCGCGCGATGCGGGGACCGGATGCCCTGAGGCACTGGTATCTCTCGGTCATCGATGAAATGGCACAGGCAGGCCTGGTCTGGACCTGTCCCATCCAGGGCCTGAAGTGGGCTGAGGTGGATTGTGTTGCTGACCTGGAGGATGCCCACCATCTTGCCACGTCATGGTCAGACAACTCGGAGCATTCGGCCTCGTTTACGATCACTTGCCCCCAGCGATTCTCTGAGCCAGATCCCAATCGCTGACTGTGTCCACGTCCAATGCCGCCTCAGGGAATGGGAGCATAACGACCTCGATCGAGATGTCCAGGCGCCGCGAGAGTCGGGCGAGAGCCTGACGAAGAGAGAGCCATCCGAAGAAAAACCCCAGGGCGGGAACCCATCCCAGTTTCGAGATAAGCTGGATCGGTTTCTTGCGTAGTCCTTCAACCTGACCCCAGAACTCCACCAGGGAACGGCCTCGTACGGTCAGAAACGCGTACAGGTTGCATCCGCAGATCCCGCCGTCCCGAAATTTGAGTACGGTGCGCCGCATTTCCGGGTAGGTGGCCGCCACTAGGTCGTATGCGGCCAGCCCGACGACGACATCGGCGTCCCTCATCCGAGCCTCCGAACAGAAATAGTCTACCAGCCGGGCATGCAGGAGGGCGTGGTCCGCCGTCACCAACAGAACCGGGTGTTCCTGCGGGAGAGACTGCATGACGGCGTACACGCTGGAACTGGGTGTCTCACGAGCCTCAATCCATTTCACCTGCCCGGACGCGCTCAGGTTGTGAAGTTCATCGTTGGCCTCCACTGCGTGCCACGCAGGCCCGCATAACACCCGATCGCCGATCTCTTCTGCCTCGGCCAAGGCGCCCAGCACGCGAAGGACCATGGGAACGCCGCCAACAGGCACGAGCGCTTTGCACGGGACACCCGCTGCGCGAGCCACAGGGTCGTCCGATACACGGTCCCCGGCTAGCACAATTGCGGTAAATGGCTGACCATTGCTCATCTCAACGCCTTTTCATAGATACGGTAGCGTTTGTAGGGCACCCCTCCTATCATGGCAAGCATATTCCGCATCGGTCTGTTATCCTCCAACACCCAGGATAGCTCAACCGCCTGGACTCCACGCCTAAGGCCATGGCCCCGCACGGCATCAATGAGCATAAACGCAAGTGCGGTCCCCAACGCGGTTCCCTGAAAACGTTTGCGCACGCCCATCAGGGCGACACGAGCCGTTTTCGGATGCTTCACCTTAAGCCGCCACAAGAGCTTGAGCCAGCCAAACGGACACAAACGTCCATTCAGATCGCTTATCGCCTCATTGACATTCGGAAAGGCGACGATCATCGCGACCGGTACTCCATCCACCTCCGCAATCTGTACGTACTCATCCTCAACCAGCAGTCGCAGGCTATGCCCGAGGTGTCGAAACTCCTCCTCTGTGAAGGGAATGAAGCCCCAGTTGGCCGACCACGCATCCTCATAGATCTCTCGAAGAATTTTGAGTTCTTCGCTCAGACATGACCAGCGCATCGGCCTGATCCGTACGGCGCCTACGGCTCGACTCAAAATGATCCGCATGAGTTCTGGAGGCGTGAAATGTGTGGCAATATGATAGGCCAGCAGGTCCTTGACGCCATGATATCCCTCGGCTGCGAGCCGACCTGCATAGTACGGGCGGGCATGGCCCATCATGACCATCGGAGGCGTATCGTAACCCTCCACGAGCAACCCACACTCCTGGTTGATCGAAAGGTTGAATGGGCCGCGGATGCGCAACATCCCTTGGTCACGCAGCCAGGCCTCCGCTGTACTCAACAGTGCGTGAAACGTTTCTGCCTCGTCCTCGGCTTCGAGCAGGCCGAAAAATCCGGTGGCGTCCCGATACCGTGCCTCGTGTAACGCGTCAATCTGGGCACTGATCCGGCCGACAGGCTTCCTCCCGCGGTAGGCGAGCCAGAAACAACAACGTGCGTGCGCGAAGTACGGGTGACGCCGGGAGAACTGCTCCTGCCGTTCGAGAAGCAGGTGGGGGACCCATGCGGGATCATCGACGTAGATCGACCAGGGGACGCGAATGAACCGCCGAAGGTCCCGCGACCCGTTTATCGGTTCGATTCTTATAGGTTCGAGCGCTGCTCGCATAGTAAGAGGTTCCCTGTTGGTGTACGGGTTGCGGGGCTCTGGTCCAACGTCCCTGTGCCGCAGGGGAGTTGTTGTGTTAGTGCAACGATTATGATACACCTCACTTTCTTATTGTGAAAGACCTCAGGTCTTGTATATAATGCAATGTCGTAAGTTCGATGGTGGGGTAGGCAGGTCTATTCATGGCCTTGAGTACGCGTTATTATCCAGGACATCATGAAAACTTTCAATATTTATTCATCCGGCACTAATGCGAGTCTCGTACGAGAGCTGCCTGCCGTAGGCCTCGAGACGCCAGTGCCCTCTTGCAGGCTTGTGAGGGTAGCTGCCGTCTCTCCCTTGGTGCGATGCGCGTGGCGCGTCGTCAAGTGGTCAAGCTCTATTGAGGAGTGCGGGAACAGTTCGGTCGATTCTACTCCTTCTTGGCTTACTGTGAGGGGCGTCGCTAATGGTGAGAGGCAGGAATGATCAGGCAACGGCGTAATGTATAGAGGGGGTAGGGAAGGAATGAAAACAGGACCTACGCCGACTGAAAACACCGTGCCACTTCGAATCAGTGGCTTTTCCACGTTGGCCGAGGCCCTGGATTATGCAGCCAGTGGAGAGACTGGATGCAATTTCTATGGGGACCAAGGCGAGTTGCACGCAGTCCTGCCTTATGCTGATCTTCGAGAACAGGCACGATCACTGGCGCGCCGCCTTTTGAGTCTGGGACTCGAGCGAGGATCTCGAGTGGCGATCGTTGCGGACACAGATCCGGATTTTCCACGCTTCTTTTTCGCGTGTCAGTATGCCGGCCTCGTGCCTGTTCCGCTGTCGGCTTCGCTCCTGATAAGCGGTCACAAAAGATACGTCACCCAACTCAGGGCGCTTTTGGCGAACTGTCAGCCGTCTGTTGCGGTGGCTGGTCCTGAATTCTTCCCATTCCTGAGCGAGGCCTCCGAGGGCCTCGAGTTGGACCATATCGGGACCGTAGAAGCCTTCACGTGCCTTCCAGAAGTCCAACAGGAGTTAGAGCCTTTAAGCTCCACGGAGATGGCCTATATCCAATACACCTCGGGGAGCACCCTGTTGCCCCGAGGGGTGATGATCACCCAAACTGCAGTGCTCGCCAATCTGGAGGGTATCCTCGCGCAAGGCCTCAAGATTCGTCCCGGAGATCGCGCTGTATCCTGGCTGCCTTTTTATCATGACATGGGGCTTGTCGGGTTCGTGCTTGCGCCGATGGTGGGCCAGGTCTCGGTGGATTACCTGAAAACGCGATCCTTTGCCATGCGACCCCGATTGTGGTTGTCCCTGATGACGCAGACCAAGGCCACCATCTCTTTCAGTCCGACTTTCGGATACGAGATGTGTGCGAGGCGTCTCAGGCGGGATGATGTCGGCAAGTTCGATCTCAGCGCGTGGCGAGCCGCAGGGGTAGGCGCTGAAACGATTCGGCCTGATGTCCTGGAGGAGTTTGCAGCAGCCTTCGCACCCAGCGGGTTCAAGCCAGGCGCCTTTTTGGCCTGCTATGGCATGGCGGAGGCGTCCCTTGCCATCAGCTTTGCATCCCTCGGTGAAGGGATCACCGTTGATCACGTTGAGCGGACGCCTTTGTCAGAGCGTGGAGTAGCGATGCCGCTCAACGGACGTGGGTGCGAATCGGAAACGGATGTGACAAATACGAGCCGCTTTGTCAATTGCGGCACGGCTCTCCCTGGGATTCAGGTTGAGGTGCGAGATGAGCAGGGTCAGGTTCTCCCGGATCGCCGCGCCGGAGTGATCTTTGCGCGGGGTGCCAGCATCATGTCCGGATACCTCGGAGATCGTGGGAAAACTCGGAAGGTCCTGTCCTCTGATGGGTGGCTTGATACCGGAGACATTGGCTATCTCGTGGAAGGGAGCATTGTCATCATTGGCCGGAAGAAAGACGTCATTATCATTCACGGTCGAAACATCTGGCCTCAGGACTTAGAACATCTCGCCGAGGAATTACCAGAAATCAGAATAGGCGACGCATGCGCGTTCTCGATCGAGACTCCTAACCGAACTGAATTGGCCGTGATGGTCGTCCAGTACCGGGAGCTGAATGCCGTCAAGCGGACCGAATGTATCCATCGGTTGCATGGGTTGATCCGCGAGCAGTTCGCGATCGACTGTTTCGTTGAGCTCGTTCCTCCCCGTACGCTGCCGCGCACGTCATCCGGGAAACTTTCCCGCTCGAAGACTCGGGAAGAATTCCTGAGCCGCAATAACGTAGCCCAGCTCTTTCACAGCCAAAACGGATCCGCCGGGACTCGTCCAATACAACCCCGCCCGCAAGCGGAGCCATGCGGGACATTGTTGCATTAACGGGGGCGACGGGATTCATTGGGAGTGCTGTAGCCCGGAGACTGATACAAGGAGGATGGCGCGTACGTGCGCTACGCCGGTCACCGTCCCCGACAGCCCGCCTTACGAGTACTCCGCTTCAGTGGGTTCTGGGTACATTCGAAGATCGCGATTGCCTCGAAAGTCTGGTGGGCGATGCGGATGCCGTGATCCACTGCGCAGGGGCGGTACGCGGGATCACCGAGGCCGACTTTTACCGGGCGAACGTTGAGGCGGTCTCACGGCTGGCCCATATTGCCGCCAGCCGAAGCCCCGTGCCCAGATTTCTACTGATATCATCGTTGGCGGCTCGAGAGCCGGAGTTGTCACCCTACGCAGCCAGCAAGCGGCTGGGGGAGCTCGCCCTATCTGAAACGGCCGATCGGCTCCCGTGGACCGCGCTTCGCCCTCCAGTGGTCTATGGCCCCGAGGACCGCGCGATTCGTCCTCTGCTTCGTCTGATGCTGTACGGGATCGCCCCCATACTGGGTCGAAAAGACGGCAGATTCTCCTTGCTCTATGTGGAAGACTTGGCAGAGGCCGTGATACAATGGTTGATCAGCAATACCGTAGAGAAACGAGCGTTCGAGTTAGATGATGGGCATCCTAATGGATATACTTGGCATGAGGTTATTGAGACCTTCCAGCGACTTCGCGGAAAACGGGTGATCCATTTTCAGGTGCCGGAGCTGATCCCTAATGTCGGCGCGAGGCTCAACAAGATCGTGGCATCCGTGATAGGATACGCGCCGATGTTCACCCCTGGAAAGGTGCGGGAGTTCAGGCACCCGGACTGGATCTGCGATAACGCTCCGTTCTGCCGAGTTGCCAACTGGACGCCAAAGGTGCGTTTGGAAGAAGGTCTGAGGCTCACTCTTGATTTTCCGTTACCATGGCAAGGGGCGGGCGCATAACCTTATTCACGTCAGGCTAATTTACAGATGACTCACTACGAGACGATACTGCCGCAACTCTACGAGATCCTGCAGCCATATGGGCAGGTGGGACAGATCCTTTCAGGGGAGACAGAGCTCGTAGCCGATCTCAATCTCGATTCGCTGAAGGTCATGGAGCTTCTGCTTGAGTTGGAGGAACGGTTCGACATCTCCATTCCTCTCAACATCGTTTCGGATGTACGAACCATTGGGGATTTTGCCAGGCAGATCGAGCAACTTATGGAGCATAGGTGATGGCTCTCCTGAAGAAGTTCCGACAGTTGGCCGATGCCCGGAAATCATTAGCAATGGTGAGCGAGGATCCCTTCCGGGTGACGATCGAGCGCCTCTTGTCGCCGACCGAGGCCGTCGTGAACGGCCGTCCGGTGATCCTGGCAGGGACGAACAACTACCTGGGGTTAACGTTCGATCCTCAGTGTATTGAAGCCGCGGCCCACGCCGTGCGGGAGCAAGGAACAGGTACCACCGGTTCCAGAATGGCGAATGGTAATTTCATTGGACACCTTGCGTTAGAGAGAGAGCTGGCAGAGTTTTATGGACGTCGATGGTGCGATGTCTTCTCGACCGGCTACCTGGCTAACCTGGGCGTCATTTCAGCGCTCGCCGGTCCTGGAGACGTAATTCTGATCGATGCCGATTGCCATGCGAGCATCTATGATGGCTGCCGGATGAGCGGTGCTGAGGTCATTCGATTCCGCCACAACGATACCGCTGACCTCCATAAGCGTCTGACACGTCTGGGGAAGCGTTGCCCCAACACGCTGATCATCGCAGAAGGTCTCTACAGTATGCTGGGGGATAGATCGGCGCTGGTGGAGATAGCGGCCTTGAAACGGGAGCATGGCGCCTATCTGCTCCTGGACGAGGCCCACTCGCTTGGAGTCTTGGGAGAGCGTGGCCGCGGGCGCTCCGAGGAGGCCGGTGTCGAGGACAGTGTCGATTTTATCGTCGGGACCTTCAGTAAGAGCCTGGGTGCCACCGGCGGGTTCTGTGTTTCGGATCATCCAGTGATGGAACTGGTCCGGTATGCCAGTCGCCCGTATATCTTCACTGCCTCCCTATGTCCATCGGTTGTTGCCTCCACAAGGGCTGCCCTGCGAAGACTCCGAACGGCACCCGAGCTGCGTCTTAAGCTCTGGACCAACGCGCAGCGGTTGTACGACTCGTTGAAAGGTTTGGGATTCAGGCTGGGTCCGGAACCCAGTCCGATCATCGCGGTTCGAATCGGACAGGCGGAAGATACGATCGCCTTCTGGAACGGTCTTTTCCGTCAAGACGTGTACGTGAACATGATCCTGCCACCCGCTACCCCCGATGGGGGGAGTCTACTCCGATGCAGCGTGAGCGCGGCGCACACCCCTGACCAGATCGACCGCATCTGCGAGGCCTTCGCGTCCGTCAAAGTGATCCTATCCTCTGACCGTGCCGACAGCCACGGCGCCATCCGTCCGCAGGCCTTCCACGACGGAGGGTCTGTGAGACCGTGAGTGTGGGCGCTCCACCGATCGCGAACAGCGTGATCGCGCTTTTCGTGGCCAATCTGTCGGGTGGCGGAGCCCAGCGGCGCACGCTCACTCTCGCGCACGCGTTCGCCGCGCGCGGACACGAGGTTCATCTTGTAGTCGTGCGCTCGGACGGCTCATTGCAGAGCGCGCTTTCGCCCCGTGTACGGCTCGTACGGCTCGAATCCTGGCTGCTCCGCTTTCCCTTGGTCCGCGGCGGACACCGCCTGCAAGTGGGGGCAAGCGTGCCGGCGTTGGCACGCTATCTGCGCCAAGAGCGTCCAGATGTCCTGCTGGCGGCGGCCAGTCACGTCAACCTCGCGGCGGTGTGGGCGCGCCGCCTGGCGCGCACGGGAACGCGCCTGGTGCTGCGCGCGAGCAATCACCTCTCGCGCTCCGCCTGGAACTGGAAGAGGCTGCCCCGACCACTACTGCCGGTGTTCGCACGGCTGTTCTACCGCTGGGCTGACGCCTTTATCGCTGTTTCAGAGGATGTCGCGCACGATCTATCACGGGTAACCGGTATTCCACACGAGAGTATTGCAACCATCCCCAACCCCGTAGTCACACCCGAGCTCGAGGAGAAGGCGTGCGCACCCCTCGATCATCCCTGGTATCGGCCTGGTCAGCCGCCCGTGGTCCTCGGCGTCGGTCGGCTCGCGGCGCAGAAGGATTTTCCCACCCTGCTTCGCGCCTTCGCGAGGCTGCGCTCGAAGAGGCCGGCGAAGCTCCTGATCCTGGGCGACGGTAAAGGCGACCGACGTGCGCGGCTCGTGGCGCTCGCTGAAACACTCGGGATTGCCGACGACGTCGAGCTTCCGGGCTACGTCGACAACCCCTATCCCTACATGGTACGCAGCGCCGTTTTTGTGCTCTCCTCCGCCTGGGAGGGATTGCCGGGTGTGCTCATCGAGGCGATGGCTTGCGGCTGCCCCGTCGTGAGCACGGATTGTCCCGGCGGCGCCGCCGAGATTCTGGACGGCGGCGTGTACGGGCCGCTTGTTCCCGTGGGTGACGACGCCGCGCTCGCGGCGGCCGTAGAGTCGGTGCTCGACCGTCCCCCCGATCGCGGGCGCTTGCGCGCGCGAGCGCGCTGCTATAGCGTCGATCACGCGGTGGAGCGTTACCTCAAGGTTCTCCTCGGTGTCGCTGGCGCCCCTCCGTCCGACGAGCTCGTGACAGGGGGCGCGGCCAAGGGATGAAGGTGCGGAGTGAGAACTGACCACTGTGTCGGACTAGTCGTGATACATCTGCTTGCGCGGCGTCAAGCAGGCGACGGTACCTGCCACTTGCCTTCACAGGACATCCGAGCGATGTGGAGCAACCCGTCTTGAAGCACAGAAAACCGAACGCCAGTTCGAGGAGGCGCGCAGGTGTGCGGTATTGCCGGATTCCTTGACGCGCGCAGCACGCTCAACGCCGATGAGTTGGCGGCGACAGGCGCGGCGATGGCGGCGACCCTGCGCCACCGCGGGCCGGACGGCTCCGGCGTATGGACCGATCCGGCGGTGGGGGTATCGCTGGCACACCGGCGGCTCGCGATCCTCG
Source organism: Candidatus Methylomirabilis limnetica (assembly GCF_003044035.1). NCBI lineage: Bacteria > Methylomirabilota (SeqCode) > Methylomirabilia (SeqCode) > Methylomirabilales (SeqCode) > Methylomirabilaceae (SeqCode) > Methylomirabilis (SeqCode) > Candidatus Methylomirabilis limnetica. The sequence continues at coordinate 123,088 of NZ_NVQC01000017.1, read as the reverse complement.
ACCTCTCGCCAGCGGGGCGCCAGCCGATGGTCTCTTCCTGCGGGCGCCTTGTCCTGACCTACAACGGCGAGATCTACAATCACGCCGAACTGCGCGACGCGTTAGTGGCGGCAGGACGACCGTTTCGCGGACACTCGGACACCGAGGTCTTGGTCGAGGCGTGCGCCGAGTGGGGCGTCGAAACCGCGCTCGGGCGGCTCAACGGCATGTTCGCCTTTGCCGTGTGGGACCGGGCCACGCGGACGCTGGTGCTGGCGCGTGATCGCATCGGCATCAAGCCGCTCTACTGGGCCCGATTCGGCGAACTGTTTCTGTTCGGCTCCGAGCTCAAGGCGTTGCGCGCGCATGGTGGCTGGACACCAGAGATCGACCGGGACAGCCTTGCCGCTTTCATTCGTTACAGTCACGTACCCGCCCCGTACAGCATCTATCGCAGGGTCAGCAAGCTGCCGCCAGGCCATCTGCTTGTGCTACCCCATTCCGGCGCACCCGAGGTCCGTCCCTATTGGGACGCACGGCAGGTCGCCGCTGCGGCCGCTGCTAACCGTCTCGACATCAGCGAGGCGGAGGCCGTCGACGGCCTAGAATCCCTGCTGCGCGACGCTGTCGGCCGTCATATGGCCGCCGACGTACCGCTGGGCGCCTTGCTCTCCGGCGGGATCGATTCGTCCCTGGTCGTGGCCCTGATGCAGGCGCAGAGCAGCCGTCCCGTCAACACCTACACGATCGGTTTCGCGGAGCCGCGCTACGATGAGGCTCGCCACGCTCGCGCCGTGGCGGCGCATCTCGGCGCCGCGCACACCGAACTGTACGTCGCGCCCGAGCACGCCTTGGAGATCATTCCTGAGTTGCCGCGCTGGTATGATGAGCCGTTTGCCGACAGTTCCCAGATCCCGACCCTGCTCCTCTCGAAGTTGACCCGGGGTCACGTCACCGTGGCGCTCTCGGGCGACGGTGGCGACGAGTTATTCGGGGGCTACAAGAAATATTATAGGGCGCGGGCCCTCGCGCAGGCAGGCAGATACCTGCCCATGCCGCTGCGGGGCGCCATGGCCGCCGCCGCCCGTTGGGTCCTGGCGGGAAACGCAATGCTGTGTGGCGTCCTCCCGGTCTTCCTCCGCCCCGGACTCTCGCTCAGTCGGGTGAGCGAGCTAACCCACGCCTTCGCGGCGGTAACTGAGGGCGACCTCTACCGTCAGGTGGTCAGTACGCCGGAGGACCCGGCCGCCGTCATCCCTGGCGCGCGTGAGCGGCCGGATCTGCTCCAGGACGCGACGGCAGGCGCTAGCTTGCCCGACTTCATGGAACGCATAGGCTGCCTCGATATGACCACACGTCTGCCGGATGGCATCCTTACCAAGGTGGATCGGGCGAGCATGGCGTTCGGCCTTGAGGTTCGTGTTCCGCTGCTTGACCATCGCATTGTGGAATATGTCTGGCGCCTTACGCCGGCGCTCAAATACGCCGGTGCAGGCGAGAACAAGCGGCTGCTGCGCCAGGTCCTCTACCGGCATGTGCCGCGAGCGCTCGTTGACCGCCCGAAAAGGGGCTTTGCCGTGCCGGTAAAGGTGTGGCTTCGCGGTCCATTGCGGCCGTGGGCGGAAGAGCTTCTCGACGAGCAGCGGCTCGCCGAGGATGGCTTTTTCAACCCCACCCTTGTCCGCGCGCGCTGGCGCGAACACCTTGCGGGGTCGCACAACCGCCAGCGGTTGCTGTGGTGCGTTCTGATGTTCCAGCAGTGGCGGCGACATCAGGCGGCCGAATCCGCAATCCCGTGCGAGCGTACCGCCTGAAGCGGCTGCAGCTCCCGCATTGCGCGCCGACGATCACGAACAGAGCCTGGACACTATGCGCATCGGCTTCCTCTTCAACCACTACTCGCCGCATCAGGTGCCGCACGCGACGCCCTACGCCTACGAACTGTCGCGCCGGCACCCGGAATTCGAGGTGATCATCGCCGCCTCAACCGAAGCTGAGGCCGACATGGCCAGATCGATCGGCGAGCTCTATCCCGGGCATCGCTGCACACTCCTCCGCCTCCACCCGGCGTGGTGGTATCCTCTGATCGATCCTGTGGTGTCAAAGTTCACATTCGAGCGTAAGAAGCGCATTCTCAAGGACAATCTTGATTTCTTCAGGAGCCTCGACGCACTGGTCGCGCCGGAGCGACACTGCCGACGGTTGCGCACGCAATACGGCCTGAGGGATTTGAAACTCATCCACACGCGGCATGGCGCCGGCGACCGCGAAGGAACGAGGGACGAGCACGTCACGCTGTTCGATTTCGTGCTGTTGCCTGGGCAAAAATACGTCGACCGGTTCATAAAGGAAGGCCATCTGTGTGCCGGTCGCTACGCGGTGATCGGCTGGCCGAAGTTCGATGTCGTTCGAGCTCTCAAGCCCAAGCGACCGCGCTTGTTCCACAACGCCAACCCGGTCGTCGTCTATAACCCGCACTTCGACCAGAAGGTCGCGTCATGGGCCAGGATGGGACACGCGGTCCTCGATTTCTTTGTTGCCAATCCGCACTACAACCTCATCTTTGCGCCACACGTCGTGCTCTTTGCGCGCCGCTGGCGGCACGGTACATGGCTTCCGCGCCGTTACAAAGGGGTCCCAAATATCCTGATCGATACCGGCAGTCCGGCCTCAGCCGATATGACGTATACGCTCGCGGCCGATATCTATCTGGGCGACGTGAGCAGCCAGGTATACGAGTTTCTCCTCGATCCCAAGCCCTGTATCTTTCTCAACGCGCATAGGGTTACGTGGGAGCATAATCCATACTACGCGCATTGGCACTTTGGACAGGTGATAGACGACGTCTCGCACGGTCTCGGCCCGGCTCTGGAGGTCGCTTCGGAAACCCACCCCCAATTCCTGCCCAAGCAGCGCGCAGGATTCGCCTATACCTTTCATGAGGAGCCAGACAGCACCGCAGCCCAACGCGGCGCTGACGCCATTGCCGACTTTCTCGCGGCCGTTATGGGGCACAACAGCATGTCGCCTCTTTTGCGGTTATGATAGCGGTCATAAGCTTGGCCACCGCGTGTTCAATGGAACGTACCGTGGAGCAGCGTTATGGCATCTTATTCCAAGCCTGTCGGAGGCGCCAGGCTTCGACTTTTCGGACCCGGTTAGACGTGATATCCCGCCTGCATCGTCAAGGTTCCTGGTCAGTAGTCAACCTTATTCGGAGCTGCTTGGTGTCGCCATGCGGTTTTTAAGTACCATCGTCCGGATGTATCCGCGACGGAGCGCACTCACCCTCATCTCCCTCTTGTTCGCCAGCATTGCAGAGGGGGCCGGACTCCTCTTTCTGCTTCCGATGCTGAGCATGGCGACCGGTGAAAAGACCTTTGTGACCGGTTCGCTCCCATCCGGTGCGCAGCATATCCTGATGCAATCACTTTCAGTCGTAGGACTCACGCCGACAGTCGGTACGCTGCTGATTGTTATTGTCTTCTGTGTGACGGTCAAAGGGGCATTTCTCCTATTGGCCAAAACTCAGGTCGGCTATACGGTTACGCACGTCGCCACTGAACTACGACTCTCGCTGCTCCAAGCTCTGCTGGCCGCTCGGTGGGAGTATTACGTGCGCCAACCCGTCGGAAGCTTCGCTAACGCAGTAGGTACTGAAGCGATGCGGGCTTCAATGGCGTACCTTGAGGGCGCCAAGAGTACGACCCTGTTTATAGAGGCCGTTGTGTATGCATGTGTAGCCTTCGTTGTTGCGGGGAAGACAACCTTGGGAATACTGGTTCCCGGAATCGTAATCTTCTATGGACTCAACCGTTTCATCCGCATGGCACACCGAGCTGGAAACCGCCAGACCCATTTATTAAAATCCCTTCTCGCCGGCCTAACTGATAGCCTTCAATCCATCAAACCCCTCAAAGCGATGGCGCGCGAAGAGTTGATCGGCCCTCCCCTCAAGTCCAACGCCAGGCGATTAAACCGGGCGTTTCAGCGTGAAGTACTCAGCACCGAGCTGCTCAGCTCCTCCCAAGAGATTCTTTTAACCGTCATTATTGCTGTCGGGTTATATGTGGCCCTTAGCCGGTGGCAGATGCCGTTTAATATCGTAATGGTTATGGTGTTCCTTCTTGCTCGATTGTTGACCTGCCTGGCCAAGATGCAGCGGCAATACCAGAAAATGCGAACCCTGGAAAGCGCCTTCTGGTCGTTGCAAGCGGCCATTGACGGCGCGAACCGTGACCGTGAAGCAGAGCCAGGAGGCCTTCCCCCCCACCTCGAGAGAGCCCTTTGCCTGGACAAGGTCAACTTTGGATATGGAAAACATCGTGTGCTTTGGAATGCGTCGCTGACCGTTCCGGTGGGATCATTCACTGCCATCATGGGACCATCCGGGGCGGGGAAAACGACGATAGCAGATCTGTTTACGGGTCTGTTGCGTCCGCAGCAAGGTCATGTCTTTATCGACGACCTGCCGCTGGACAGCGTGGATCTCAGGCAGTGGCGGCGGATGATCGGATATGTACCACAAGAGACCTTCCTGTTTCACGACACAGTGCTGCAGAACGTGACGCTTGGCGATCCGGAGCTGAGCGAGGCTGATGCCGAAGCCGCTCTGCGTGCTGCAGGCGCCTGGGACTTTGTGATAGCACGGCCCTCCGGGATCCACAGCTCGGTCGGGGAGCGCGGGTCGACGCTGTCAGGAGGCCAGCGGCAACGCATCGCCATCGCCAGGGCGCTGGCACATCGGCCCAAACTGCTGATTCTGGACGAAGTTACCAGTGCGCTCGATCCGGAGACCGAGACTGAGATATGCCGAATGCTCCGTGGCCTTCTGGGCCGGTTGACGATTTTGGCCATCTCGCATCAGCCTACCGTGGTGGAGTCTGCCGACAGGGTCTACCGGATACGACACGGCGAGGTTTCTTTGGTTACGAGCGACCATGATTCGGGCCTTATCCCAATCATGCCACAGGCGTAATCCCAGTTGAGGGGTCGATCTTGACTGGATCGACCTTTCTATAGTATAAATAGTCGTTTTTTGCCTGGTCCTACGAATGGTCGGCCATGTTTCCGGACAACAAACGGGTGGCGTCCCTCATCTGCCGGGAAGCGTACCCATTGTGAGTAATGGCTGTTTGCGCCCACATACTTAGAGAGGCTCCAGTCACGCTGTGGAAGCTATCATCCCGCGAGCGCTGCCGGCGCGTGCTGAGGCAGGCGGGGGTCACGGCGATTGTGGATGATCTCTCCTCCGTGAAACCAGACGATTCCGTGCTCATCGTTCGCGGGGATTACCTTTTCGATGGCCGGGTCCTTCACAGTCTGGCCAGGTCGTTGAATGTCGTGTTCCAGGTGCCCATCGGAACATCTCGCGCGGTCGTTGCAGCTCATGTGCCGGCTAACCTGGCGGCGGAGGCCAGTGCGATGCTGTCTTCGGAAGGTCACACGGCTGCTCTACCGGGAGTCAGCATAGAGCAACTTGAAGGCCTGCTCTCGTCATTTAACAAGTCGTTACGCAAATCGGAGCCACCCTTTGTGGTGCCCATCAGGGCCGAAAACAAACGCGCGCTGGAGGAGCGCTTGTTTTCCAGCTCCTACAGAAGCGTGACCGATCTGGTCACTAAATGGGTGTGGCCTACTCCTGCCCAATGGGTGACGCGTCTGTGCGTAGCCGTGGGCATGAGGCCGAACCATGTCACGATGACCAGCGTGGTACTGGTCATCGTGGCCGCGACCCTGTTTGCTAAAGGTAGCTACGGATGGGGACTTGCCGCCGCATGGGTCATGACCTTCCTCGATACGGTAGACGGGAAGCTCGCCAGGGTGACCGTCACGAGCACCCGGTTCGGCCACTTTCTGGACAAGATCCTGGATCTGGTCCATCCCCCGGTGTGGTACCTGCTGTGGGGCGTCGGGCTGGAGTCCTTCCACCCGGGCATTCCGTCACTCACTCTGAACCTCGCGGTATGGGCGATCTTCATCGGATACATTCTCGGACGCTTGGTCGAGGGCGCATTTCAGCATTTGCTTGGCCAGTACGGTATCTTCTGCTGGCGTCCCTTTGACTCCTACTTCAGACTCGTAACTGCCAGACGCAATCCCAATCTGATCCTTCTTACCGTAAGCCTGGGTTTCAGCAGGCCGGATTTGGGATTAGCTGCCGTTACCGTATGGACGGCGTTCTCGACCCTTCTGCTCCTGGTACGCCTTGGCACCGCCGTCTATGCGCGGATTACGTACGGACCGTTACGATCCTGGCTAGCCGATGGAATTGGACACTGTGGCGACCGTTCGCTTGCCGTACGGCTGTTTACCGATCGAATGCCGTCTTCGGGAAGCGAAGCGTGACCGGGATCGCCTCTGCGCCGCATTAGCACCGCCATGCCTATGCTTGCGAAGAATGACGTCGGTTCTACTCCTTGCGCCCCGAATCCGTGGGACACCAGCCGGCCGCGACGGCTTGGCATCCTGATCAATCCGCAGAGCGGGGCGAATCGACACAGTCTTCAGGCCATCCTGCGCATCCTGGACCGGTACAAGCCGGCGATCCACCGATTGGTTAGGGGGCCAAAGGACGTAGCCGGCGCCCTTACAGACATGGCTGCGCAGCAAGTAGAGGTCCTGGCTGTCTGCGGTGGTGATGGAACCGTCCATGCCATGCTGACTGCCCTGTTTCCTACCAGCCCCTTTGCGGTGAGACCTTTGGTAGTTCTTATTGCAGGGGGGACCACGAATATGACCGCTGCCGACGTCGGCATGGGAGGTAAGCCGGTGCGGGCCTTAGAGCGCCTGCTGGCTTGGTCAGAGGGTAGGGGGCCCTCGGGACAGCTTGTCCGGCGGGCGATCCTGCGGGTGGATTGTGGACCGGGCAGTGCCCCTCAGTTTGGGATGTTCTTCAGCGCCGCCGGCATCGTTCAAGTCACTCGCGTTCGACGGGCGACTCGCCGGCAGGCCGGATCGAAACTGATGCGCGGTGGCCTGGGGACAGCCGTCACAGTGGGCCGGTATCTCCTGGGCCTTGCCATGGGACGACGCGTTGTTGAGCCCACCCCGATCGCTGTTCGTTTAGACGGTCAATCGTGCGGTACGCACAACTACCTCGCGCTGTTCATCACCACGTTGGTGCGTTTGAATCCAGGAATACGACCGTACTGGGGGGAGGGGGATGGTCCACTCAGGTATACGGCGGTTGCCTATGAGCACCAGGATCTTCTGCTCGCTGCGCCTTCGTTCTTCCATGGTAGACCCAACCGGTACCTGACACCTGAGTCTGGGTACACGAGCAGGAACATCCATGAAGCCGTACTGCAATTAAAGGCGAAATGCGCGCTTGACGGACAAATCCTTGCGGGCGAGTCGCCGCGCGTATTAACGGTGACTCACGGCGGGGAGATAGACTTTGTACGACTCTAATAAAATGGCGCCTTCTGCTGCCCTGCATGGACCGAAATCGCCGGCTACCGACGAGCGAGAGACTCCGGCTTTTTCGCACCGAGAGGCCAAGAGGCTTGTTCAGGATCTGTTCACACCAAAGCCCGCACTCTATTGGGCTGACTTTCTGATGACGGTGTCCATTGGGTACGGCTTTGCTGCGATCTACCTGATGGCGCCAGCGTTCTCGGTCATGCAGATTGTAGCATTCCTGGTTTCCGGGCTGGCGTTATTCAGGGTTGGCATCTTCATCCATGAGCTTGTCCATAGAGAGGAGCCCTCCATGATAGGATTTCATATCGCCTGGAATCTTCTGTTCGGGGTGCCTTTTCTCCTCCATTCACTTCTATACCGTAGCCATCTTGACCATCATTACCCTCGCAAGTTTGGCACCCCGGCTGAGGGAGAATATCTCCCTCTGGCCTCGGCTCCTATTCGCGAAACGGTACTGTATCTCGCACAGATTCCGGTTGTGCCGCTCCTGGCTGCTTTTCGCTTCCTGGTCCTGGTGCCGCTGTCATTTCTCTATCCCCCCTCTCGGCGGTGGCTCCTGGAACAATGGTCCTCGTATACCATCAATCCCTACTATCGGCGCGTCATTCCATCAACGGAACCTCTGGGCCTCTGGGCAGCACTGGATCTTCTCTGTCTGCTGTGGTTAGTCGTCGTCATCGGACTGATTTTCAAAGGATTTATCGTATGGACGACGGTTGGAATGGTCTATGGTCTGTCGATCTCTACAATCGCTTTGAACTGGGTTCGTACGCTGGCTGCGCACCGTTTCCTGAATACGGGAGGCAACATGACCTACGTGGAGCAGATCGAGGACTCTCAGACTATCGAGGGACGTTCCTTGTTGACGCTGCTCCTATTTCCAATTGGATTGCGTTATCATGCCCTCCATCATCTTTTTCCGCTCATGCCCTATCACTCTATGGGCGAGGCCCATCGCCGCTTGATGAGCGCACTTACCGAGGACTCGCCATACAAGAAGGGGATCTTCCCCAGTTTGTGGGCTGCGCTCCGCGAACTGTTGCGAGGCGCGAGAGTAGCGGGAAAGGCCGGACAAAATCCGATGCAGGCGTGGCGTCACCCGAGAACGGCGACGTATGCGCGGTAGACGGGAAGCTTGGACGCAGCTAGCCTCCTGCATCGAGCAGCATAGTGCGCGACCCGGCGCGCCGGGGGTTCGTGCCTTGGCTGATACGCTTCTAGCGCGCTATGGCAACGCCGTGGTCGCCATTCTTGCGTATGGCTCCTGTTTCCGAAATCAGACGGACGAGGGACTTGTTGATCTTTGCGTACTGGTTGACAGCTACCGGTCTCTCCCTGGGACCTTGTGGCAGCGCTGGCTGTACCGCACCTTACCGCCGACCGTCTTTTCCATGGGGATCGAGTGTGACGGTCGTGCCATCCGGACAAAGTATACTGTGATTTCCTGTACGGATTTCGAGCGAGGAACATCAACACGCTGTTTTAATTCGCACCTCTGGGGAAGGTACGCACAACCTACTGGGGCACTTTACGTTCGCGATGAGGACGGAGCCCAGCGGGTGTTCAAGGCATTAGCTCAGGCTATCGTGACATTTATCGGTCGTGTCCTTCCGGTTCTACCATCGACGTTCGATGCTCGCGAACTGTGGCAGCAGGCACTGCGCCTGAGCTATGGCACCGAACTACGGCCTGAACGGGCAGATGCCGTGGTGCGGTTGGTAGATGACTCACTTGATTACTATGAGCAGATCACCCGCATTGGGATAGGGTGTGTACAGTTTGACGTGCGGCTGGTAGAAGAAGGCAGGCCGAGTAGATATCACGCGATCATACCCCGCTCTACCCGCTCCATCACCGGCCTTGCATGGCGAATCCGGAAAGTGCAGGGAAAAATACTGAACATCCTGCGCCTTCTTAAAGGGGTATTCACTTTTCAGGGTGGTGCAAGCTATATCCTGTGGAAGATCGAACGACATTCCGGTATGAGGTCAGAAGTGCCACCGCGTCTACAACGTCACCCATGGCTCGCGACGGCGCTGATCCTCGGCAAGCTCTATTGGCGCAAGGCGTATCGATAGCAGTACGATGCATCGCGTATTGTCAGTAGTATCGGGCCTCGGGCTTACTTGTCTGCTGTTGCTCTCATGGGGTGTATCTGGCCGGATCGAGGCGATCGAGCCGGCATGTGACCGCACTTCTACCACCATCGATGTCCGAGTGCGGGGAGTCAGGAGCGATCGCGGGAATATCATGTTCGTCCTGTATGGCGATAATCCGAGTGATTTCCTCGTGAAAGGCAAGAAAATCTTAAAGCAACGCATTCCAGCGAAGCGAGGGATCGTCACGTTCTGTGTGATTGCACCAAAGGTAGGCGTGTACGCCGCTGCGGTATATCACGATGAAAACGGCAATGGGAAATTTGATAGGAACCGGATCGGGTTGCCTAGCGAAGGCGGCGGTTTCTCGAATAACCCTGGCTTATTCCTGATCACACCCAGCCATAAGCAAGTGGCATTTCATGTCTCGAACAGTCAGACGCGCGTAGAGATTCAACTGAATTATCCGGCAGCGTCAGGACGCTGAAGCCCTGATCTGTCGCAGTCCGGTAGGCTGGGATGAGTGAAGCGCATCTAGCAATCCGGTTGCTCCCGTCGATACGCTGCGACGTCCGGCGACACCGCTAAGGTTATTGAGCTGGGTTTCGTGCCTCAACCCAGCCTACTTGCTTGCTACCACCCGGTGTGGCGGTCCAGGGTCCGGCTGGCTGAAGTGATTGCTCAGGCCGAGGCGCCTCCGGGGTAGAAGGTTGCTGGAGTCACCCCGAATCGCTTACTCAATCGCTCGATGTGCTCTCGTGTAAGCCTTCGCTTCCCTCTGAGGATTTGCGAAACGACGGACTGGCCCCCCAGCTCTTTCGCGAGATCGTACTGGCTGAGCTCATGCTGCTGCATGAGGAACCCAAGCATTTCCTCAGGGGTTGCCGGACCAATAGGGAATATTCTTTTTTCGTACTGTTCGATGAAAGGAATGACAGCGCGCAGATACCGGCCGACAGCCGTTCGGTTGTCGGCGTCCAGGCTTCCGGATTCCCGCATCAGGATGCGGACCGCTTCGCTGTAACCGCGGTGCATCTTTCTACTCGTGATGGGTTGCAGCGGCAGATGGAGATAGAGCCACCGAAGTAGCTCGTTGTCTACCGGCGACTCCAGCGGTTTAAGCTTCTTTTCAAGTGTTGCGATCGTCATGTCACTTTCTCCAACGTTCCTCATCGTACTCGGCGTGCGTCAGCACGCACTCAATTGACACAGATTGAATAGTATAGTCCACGACAGCGATCAGCCGGTACTTGTTCCCACAGATATTAAACACCGTGTGCGCCTTGACCTGATCCGCTGACCCAAAGGTCTTCTTAAGATCTACGAAGTGCTTGAAGCTGTTGGACTCCACGGCCTGCGTCCAGCTCTTCAGAGAAGATCTGGCGTCGGGATGTTTCCGTACGAATAGCTGGAAGACATCCCGCCCGATGAGCTTCATTGAGTAATGATAGCAGAACGCTATTGTTTGTTAAAGGATTCGCTGGAATCAGGCTTCACCGCTCTGCCCAATGGTGCCTGACGCCGAGAAGGGCGCAGCAAGCAGCGCCCCTACGAGCTAGATGGCATAGTCATAAACCACGCCGTCACTTACACGACTTCCGAAAGACCCAAGATGCCGTTCAGCCATATGCCTACTACCCTGTGCGGCGGTCCAGGGTCCGGTACTGAATCGCCTCGGCTAGATGGTCGGTTTGGATCGTCTCGTGGCCTTCAAGATCGGCGATGGTGCGAGCCACCTTGAGGATTCGATCATGCGCCCGCGCGGACAGCCCCAAACGCTCTAGCGCGGTCTCCAGAAGCCGCTGCCCGTCCGGCCCGACTAGGCAGTGCCGCCGGAGCTGCTTGGCGCTCATCTGGGCGTTACAGAAGGTCTGAGTCCGCCTGAACCTCTCCTGCTGGATGGCCCTGGCCCCCTTTACCCGCGTCCGCACCACGTCGGAAGTCTCCCCCTGCGACTCGGTCGTGATCTCCCGATAGCGGAGCGGAGGGACCTCGATATGCATATCGATCCGATCCAGGAGGGGGCCAGAGATCCGGGAGCGGTAGCGCTGGATCTGGGACGGGGCGCAAGTACAGTCGTGCTTGGGGTCGGTGAAATAGCCGCAAGGACAGGGGTTCATCGCGGCGGCCAGCATGAAGCAAGCCGGGTAGGTGACAGAGGTTAGGGCGCGCGAGATGGTGACGATGCCATCCTCGATCGGCTGACGCAACACCTCTAGAGCAGACCGTTTGAACTCCGGCAGCTCGTCCAGAAAGAGGACCCCATGGTGAGCCAGGCTTACCTCTCCGGGTCGCGGAATCGTCCCGCCGCCGATCAAGCCGGCATCCGAGATGGTGTGGTGAGGCGCTCGAAAGGGCCGCGTCGCAATGAGCGCCGCGCGAGAAGGCACGAGGCCACAGATGGAATGGATCTTCGTCACCTCGATCGCTTCCTCCAACCCCAGGTCAGGCAGGATGGTGGCAAGTCGCTTAGCAAGCATCGTCTTGCCGGAGCCAGGTGGCCCGATGAAGAGGATGTTATGGCCGCCAGCAGCTGCTACCTCAAGTGCCCTTTTCGCGTGGGCCTGCCCTTTCACGTCGGCCAAATCGACCCCGTACAGGGCGTGCTGGGCGAAGACCTCCTGCAGGTCGATGCGCGTGGGCGAAATCTCCTGCGCGCCGTTCAGGAACTGCACCACCTGCGGAAGCGTCTCGACACCATAGACCTGAATCCCCTCCACAACGGCCGCTTCAGCGGCGTTTTCCGCCGGGAGGATCATCCCGGCAAGCCCCCTCTCTGCGGCCGAAACAGCCATCGGCAGGGCGCCTTTTACCCCACGGAGGCCGCCGTCCAGCGAGAGTTCGCCCAGGAGCAGATGGGTCTTGAGCCGGTCTGGCTTAACCAGGCCCATTGCCGCCAGGATACCGCAGGCCATGGGGAGGTCGAAGCAGGCCCCTTCCTTTTTTATGTCGGCCGGCGCCAGGTTCACGGTGATCCGTCTGGAGGGAAAGTCGAACCCGCAGTTCTTGATAGCCGCCTTCACCCGATCACGACTTTCCTTGACCGAGGTATCCGGCAGGCCAACGGTATTGAAGATGGGAAGCCCAAGGGCGATGTCGACCTCCACCTCTACCAGGTAGGCATCGACCCCTAGAACCGCGCTAGATAAGACCTTGGCCAGCATCGTGACTCCATCAAAAGAGGGCGATCCCCTCGCTGCTGAAGGCGTCCCGGATCAGGAGGACATTGGGCTGCCCCGCCTGGCCTCCTGCAAACATCACCGCCACAACGTCAAAGCGACAGGCGGCCTCATCAGCTAGCCCCTCCCGCTGCAAGTAAAGCCGTGCCACCCTGATGATCTGTCGCTGTTTTGCCAGCGTCACCGAGGCCTGCGGCGGACCGAATGCGCCTGACGTACGAGCCTTCACCTCTACGAAGACTACCACGCCACTCTCCTTAGCGATCAAGTCGATCTCGCCGAGCGGGGTCGAATAGTTCTCGTGGAGGATCCGAAACCCTTTGGTCTGCAGATATGCTTTCGCTACGCGCTCCCCTTCCGCTCCCAGACCCAACCGTCCTGCTTTCATCAACAGACCCCGCTACACATATTCCCGGACACCTCTAAAGCTCTTTCGGTGGATAGGGCTCGCCCCGAACCGCGCAATAGCCGACAGATGTTCCGGGGTCCCGTACCCTTTGTGTCGGCTGAAGCCGTACTGCGGGAGGGCCAGGTCATACGCTTGCATGATCCGATCCCGGCCAACCTTCGCCAGGATGGAAGCCGCAGAGATGGAGAAGCAGAGACGATCTCCTGAAGGGATCAGTCGATGGGGGCTGGAGCAGTTGGGGGATCGATCACCGTCGATCAGAACGAAATCAGGGGGTGGGTTCAAATCCTCTATGGCTCGCCGCATGGCGAGCATGGTCGCCTGGAGAATATTGATGGCATCGATGACCTCCTCCTGGATCACACCGAAGCCGATGGCCATCGCTTCAGCTCTGATCGCCAAGTCGAGCTGCTCCCGCCGATGTGCGCTGAGCGCCTTGGAGTCATCTACCCCATCGATCGCGCAAGTCGGTGGAAGGATCACAGCGGCAGCCACTACCGGCCCGGCCAGGGAACCTCGCCCAGCCTCATCAACGCCGGCAATGAGGTGATACCCCGCGGTACGGAGGCAGGTCTCCACCTCTTCAGGACGCAAAGCAGCGATCCTCTTTACGTCAGCTTGCGCTCCGAGATCCGAGCAGCCTTTCCCTTCAGCTTTCGCAGGTAGTAGAGTTTCGCCCGACGGACATGACCCCGTCTTGTGCACTCGATCTTGTCAATCATGGGGGAATGGATGGGGAAGATTCGCTCCACACCGACGCCGTAAGTGACCTTGCGCACAGTGAAGGTCTCACGAAGACCGTCGCCGCGCTTACGGATGACCACACCTTCGAATACCTGGAATCTTTCCTTGTCCCCTTCCCGAACCTTTACCTGTACCTTAATCGTGTCGCCGGGTGAGAAGTCTGGGATCTGCGCCTTCAGCGAGGGCGCTTCGACGCTCCTGATAACATCCATGATTCAGCCTCCAACATGCAAAAAGTATGAGGTGCGAAAGTACCTCGGCCCTCGAACATCGAATCGTTTAACTGGCTCCTTGCTCATCTTCAATCTCCCCCAGGAGATCAAGGTCTTCTTTACTCAGGAAAGCCTGCTGCAGGAGATCCGGACGACGAACCTTAGTGCGTCGCAAGGCCTCCTTTCGGCGCCAGCGCCTGATCCGCTCATGGTCACCAGACAGCAGCACGTCCGGAACCCCACGCCCCTGAATATTCTGTGGCCGCGTATAGTGGGGAAACTCCAGCAATGCGTCTACAAAAGAGTCGTACCGGGCCGAGTCTTCATCGCCCAGCACGCCAGGAATAAGCCGGATGACGGCATCCAGGAGTACGAGGGCCGGCAGCTCACCCCCAGTCAGAACGTAGTCCCCAATAGAGATCTCATCAGGCGACAGGAGGTCTCTCACCCGTTCGTCGAACCCCTCGTACCGGCCGCAAACGCACAGCAGGTGCTGGTACTCGCTAAGCTCCCGGGCAATCGCCTGTTTGAACGGTCGGCCCTGGGGGGTCAAGAGGATCAGGTGAGTCTCTTGCCCCTGACGGAGACTCGTGACCGCCTCGATGATCGGCTCCGGCTTAAGCACCATTCCAGCGCCACCCCCGTACGGCCGATCGTCCACGATGGCATGGCGATCATGGGCATAGTTCCGAAGATCGTGGACCGCGATCTGCACGATGCCCCGCTGCTGGGCTCGTTTGAGGATGCTTTCCGAGAGAGGTCCCTGAAAGAACCCAGGGAAGAGGGTGAGAATGTCATACCGCCTCAGCTTCGATCATCCCTTTCAGCAGGTGGACCACCATGATCTCCCCTGCAAGATCGATCCTTCTCACGACCTCTCGGGTCGCCGGCAGCAACCATTCCGAACCTTCACCGTGGACTACGTACACATCGTTGGCGCCCGTTTCCAGGATTTCGGCAATTCGCCCAAGCTCTTGTCCCTCTTCAGTGACGACCTTCAGGCCGATGAGATCGGCATGGTAATACGCCCCCTCCGGAAGCGTCGGGGCAGCCGACCGGGGAATGAGCAGCTCACGGTCAACCAGACGTTCGGCCTGCTCAATGGTCCCCACGCCCTGGAATTGCAGGATCCAGGCTTTGCCAGCCGGCCGAACCCGCTCCACGACGTACTCGGTAAGGTCGCCCCCGGGCCCCCTGAGGTACACGGTTGCCGATCCTGCTGCAATTGCTATCGAGTCAGCGGAGGGCTGCACTTTCACTTCTCCCTTGAGCCCCCAAGCCTTGGCAGTCCTGCCCAGTACAAGGTATGGCGATGGCATTCAACTATTCCAGAATCTCCAGGACGGCCCGACACTTCGAATGGCCACCCGTTCTACCAGTTCCTTGAGCGCCCTTGCTTTCTCCATGGCCTCATGACTCGGAACCGACGGATCGCCTTCCATCTTCCCTCTTTTCGGTACTGTGCCCCAACAACCCCAGGGTTATTGAGCCTTTCCTGCGGCTCTCAGTTCAGCGAATTGCCGCATGACGCCTGCTCGCCGCAAAAGTTGTCGGGCACTGTCGGTAGGCTCAGCACCCCGTTGCAACCAATGCAAAGCACGCTCCGCCACCACGGAAAGTGCGGGCGGCTCCCCATGGGGATCGTAGGTACCCAGGGACTCCAGCACCTTGCCGCCTCCCGCAGCCAGTGAGTCTCCCACAACCAAGCGATAGAAGGCGTGCTGCTTCGCCCCTATCCGCCGCAGCTTGATCTTCACAGCCATCTTTTATCTCCCCCTCATCCGTCCGGCGTTACACTCCCATCAGGGACCGAAGGCGATGTGCCATTTTTCCCCTCGCCCCGCCACCCCCAGGAATGAACTGTTTCATCAGTTTCCGGGCCTGGCTAAACTGTTTGAGCAGCCGATTCACGTCTGCCACAGATGTGCCGCTTCCGGCGGCGACCCGCCGGCGTCGGCTCCCATTAATAATCTCGGGAACCCCCCGCTCTTTCCGAGTCATCGAATTAATAATCGCCTCAGCTTGTTTGAAATCCCGTTCCGCTGAAACGGTGTCAGTCAAGCCCTTCTGCCGTGACAACCCCGGGATCATCTCCATCACCTGATCGAGGGGCCCAAGGTCCTTCAGTTGCTGGAGCTGCACGCGAAAATCCTCCAGCGTAAAGCCCTCGGAGCGAACCTTCTTCACAAGGTCCAGGGCCTGCTTCTGATCCACCCTCGCCTGCACCTTTTCCACGAGGGTGAGGATATCGCCCATCCCAAGGATCCGAGAAGCCAGTCGTTCAGGGTGGAAAGGCTCGAGAGCATCAGACTTCTCGCCTACACCGATGAACTTGATCGGCTTCCCAGTCACTGACCTGATCGAGAGGGCCGCTCCGCCTCGGGAATCTCCATCCAACTTGGTGAGGATGAAGCCCGTCAGGTCAAGATCCGCATTGAACCGAAGCGCGGAATTAACCGCATCCTGTCCGGTCATGGCGTCGGCGACCATCAGTCTCTCGGTCGGGGAGGTTGCCCCGGCAATCGCCACCAGCTCTTGCATCAGCGGCTCATCGATATGGAGTCGCCCGGAGGTGTCGAGAATTACCGGATTCTGTCCGCGTTCTTTTGCGAGCCTCCTCGCCTCCTGGCAGACTTGCAGCGCAGAACCTTCCCCAGCGTATACCGGAACCCCAAGGGCCCGCCCCAGCGTCTGGAGCTGCTCCCTGGCCGCCGGCCTGGTCGTATCGGCCGCCACCAGGAGCGGCGACCGTCCTTCAGACACGAACCACCGGGCCAACTTTGCCGACGTAGTCGTCTTACCTGCTCCGTGCAGGCCGACCAGCATGACGACCGTAGGCTGATCCGGCGCATAGACCAGCGGGGCGCGTGTCTTGCCCAGCACCTCTACCAGTTCTTCGTAGACAACCTTGACAACCTGCTGGCCAGGGGTCAGACTCTCTAATACATCACGACCCACTGCCCGTTCGCGGACGCGCTCGATGAACCCTTTAACGACCTTAAAATTGACATCCGCTTCGAGCAGAGCAAGCCGAACCTCACGAAGCGCCTCGGCGATGTTCTCCTCAGTGAGCCGCCCGTGGCCACGAAGCTTTTTCAGGACCAAGCTTAATCGTTCTGTGAGTCCTTCAAACACCTCCCATGCTCCCTCCGAAGTGCCTAAAAATAGCCTCCTCAGCGCTACTTGTCAAGGTCAAACTGCGCAGAGGCACAGGTGCTGTCAAGGCGAGCGTTGGAGGCGGATCACGGACGTGCCTGCCAGTATATCGTGCAGACCGCGTTTTTGCCGGGTAAACGCGATCATCAGAAAGCCGATGCCGAAAAGCAGCAGCGAGAGCATCCAAAACAGCGAGCGAAGCAATGCCCCGTCATAGGTCATCTCCTGGCCGTCAGCTCGAACAACCTTCAGGCGGAAGAGCATCTTCCCTGGGGTCTGCCCGCACGAGCCGACAAAGATGGTGAAATATACTACACCACTTAACATGACAATGGCAGTGCTTGAATATCCAGCCAACGCCATCACCTGGTCATTAATCTCACCGCCGAACTGGCCCCCGAGATAAATGGTTATCAGCGCTGCAAGGGCGAGAGCGATGGTGACGAGAAAGAGGCAGGCGAGATCGACGACCCAGGCCGCCAGTCGAATCCAGAATCCGGCCTTACGGACCTCAGGTCCCGCGATAATAAGCACACCGTCGATCGATGCGGCGGGATGGCAGTACTCAACGTTACTCACTGTCCCCCTATCTGTTTGCCGCTGTCAGCAGTATAATCTCGATTATAAATGAGCCTCTGGTCTTTCATTGAGGCATGTCAGTTTGAGCGCCGCAGGTTGTGCAAAATCAGGGACTCCTCAGAGCGTCTTAACGACAAGACAGCGCGCGCACCCAGCACAAAGATCGCCACGACTGCCAGCAACGTGATCAGCCAACGGCGCGCTTCCATCAAGGTATTCCTCCTTAACTCCAGTGTAAGGTGCGGTGGGCCTAACTGTAAAGCTATCCCGGCCAGTAAAACATCCGCGACTCGATTGTCTCCTCAAGCGAACGCTCGGAGATCTCCGGGGTCATGGCGTTTCAGTCCCCTCGTTGAGGAGTCGCAGGTACTGATCGTAGGCGAAGATGCGACTTCGTCTGCGGCCGGTTATCTCTCGCACTATGCCGATCCCCGCCAGGGCTTCGAGCCCGCGGATGATCGCTGGGGTGGACATCCCGGTCAGCTCCCTGAGCTTCGCAATCGAGGCGAGGGGCCGTTTGGACAGACTCGTGTGCACCTGCGCAGCAGCCGCCGCGCGCCGACCCAAGGAGTGAATGCGAGAAAGATCCGCCGCGAACATGCCGGTCACTCGCTGTGCCGTGTCGAGCGCCGACCGTGCCGTCACGTTCACGGCCTCGGCGAAGAAGTGGAGCCACCCAGCCCAGTCGTCTTCGAGCCTCACCGCGCTTAGGCGCTCGTAGTACTCCCGCCGGTGCTGCCGGAAGTAAAGGCTCAGATAGAGCATGGGCTCGCTCAGGAGGCCCCCGTGGACGAGGATGAGCGTGATCAGTATCCGTCCGACCCTGCCGTTGCCGTCGAGAAACGGGTGAATGGTCTCGAACTGAACGTGGGCCAGCGCGGCTTTCAGGAGCGGTGAGGTCCGCTCGTCGTGGAGAAAACGTTCGAGGGCGCCCATGAGCTCTTCGACGCGATCGGGAGGAGGCGGGACGAAGACCGCATTGCCTGGCCTCGTGCCACCGATCCAGTTCTGCGAGTGACGAAAGTGGCCCGGTTGCTTCTCCGCCCCCCTGCCGCGGCGCAACATAATCTCGTGCATCTCACGGAGCAGCCGGTTCGAGAGCGGGAAGTCCTCCCGCAAGCGGCGTACCCCGTGCTCGATGGCGGCGACGCAATTGGAGACTTCGCTGACATCGTCTATGGGGACGCCCGGAGCCTCGTCGATCTCCGCGAGTAGAAGGTCGGAGAGCGAGGACTGCGTGCCCTCGATCTGCGAGGACAGCACGGCTTCCTTGCGGACGAAGGAGTAGAGAAGCAGATTGCGGTCGGGCAGGAAACCGGAGACGCCATCAAGCCGTCCCAAGGCGACCAGAGCCTCGTCGAGCGCACGGCGGAGCGCCCCGTCGATCTCGATCGGCGGCGTCGGCGGAAGCGGCGCCGGCACGAAGGCACGTACGCGCTCGCCGCCGACCGTCGAGACGGTCACGTAGGTACCGGCGCGAGCCCGGCGAGAGACGTTCGTCGGCTTATTCACGGCAGCGATACTGAACCCCCCGCTTATTCACGGGACTAGAGTAAAACATTAATGACTGGAGATCAAGCCCTCTCTTCGCCGTCATCCCACCTCCCGCACGTCGATCGTACCCGTTACGGCGGCGGAGATGAGCACCGTGCGGAAAGCTGATGGGGAAGCCACAGTCCAGATGACGCGGTTGGTCAGTCTATCGCGCCTACAGAAACGTTCAAAGGTTGCAGCGATTCTCCCGCCTTTGCAAGGCGCTCATTCCTTACATACTTACGTCCAATACTATTTACTCTAGCCGTTCGTGGTGAGCCTGTCGAACCACAATTACCCTTCGATAAGGGTGAACGGTGGGAGAGCCTAAGTGAACAGCCTCGTGCTTACGTCAAATGTTTGGACGTCGAGGCTTCACATTCGCCCGGCCTCGCTCCGTGCGGCGGCCCATCGGTAGGGAACTTTGCCCTGCTAACGAGGCTGTAGAAAAACCTCGGGGAACGCGTCTTTAGAGGCCTCAACAACAGACCATAATTTTCCTTGCTGCCCAATGGTACCGAGCCTGCGGCTCTCTCTGAGCCGCGAGAGGCCACGCTCCTGCCGACGTTGGGCAAAAGACGTCAGATTTCGGACGATCGTCGCTCATATCGCGTCCTATTGCGAGCGCTCTTCACGAGGAGGTTTTTCTACAACCTCAACGTTTGAATTCACCGGCCTGCGCGGCTTTTCGCGCATGTCCGGTGGAATGATGGGTTGGGCGTCTTAGCGGGAGAGTGCATTCCTGGATACAGGGCGAGTTTGCTACCAACTGCGATACGGAACTTGTGACGCAACTACTGGAACAGTTTTCAGCGAGTGGCGTACCAGAAAGCTTCGCGTGGACCTGGATGATTGATCTGGATGCGGCGTAGGCCCCACGACCACCTCCTGAATATTCAGTGCCGTAGGATCGGCGCCGAGTCGAAGCCTGTAGTAAGGGGTCAACATTGAACTGCCCTCGCGAAAGTCGAATGCGTCAAATGTGCAGCTCAGCGGGCGAGATATCAGTCGCCACTCCCTCTCTTCGCGAAACGAGTAGTCCTTCAAGATTGGCGCGTACCGATGCAGGTATGCGTTGAGGTTACCACCGAGAGGTAGCATGACTTCCTCCTTTGTTTCTGCGCTCTCCCGAGCAACATTTTCCTCAATAACCTCCTGCACTAGAGCGCTGACGAGATCGCTCTGGGCCTTTGGGTCATATATGCAGGGGGCGAGATACCATCCTTCTTGGCCAGCGACTTCGGTAAGGAAATCACCCGAGAAACCGATCGAAAAACCAGATGAACCTCCACCGTACGCGCGCCACTGAGATAGGGAGTCCCGTTCCTCAGAAAACGAGCAAACACAAACGTTCATGCCTTCGATGCCATCCAGGCCATTCTCCATGTCTTGAAGAATCGAGCGGAGGTTAGGATCACCAAATGCCCGCATAGCCTTTATCTGGATCTGGTCACGAACCATGTCAACGGCGTGCAAGTATTCCCTTCGGTCGTTAAGGTACTGGGTATGGGTTGCCCATATCTCAGCACTCTGAACAATCCCCATGAATCCTCTCTGCTGGGTGTAGTGGTACAACGAATCACTAGGAGACTGAGAGAGCACGTCCTCCAGGATCTTTCTCTTCATATCACGCCACCATACATAGGTCTATGACGCCCAACGTCTGCGGTGAGATGCGCGTGCGAGCGGGCAACGCGATGCTCGCGGAGCGTCATTCTCGACCGCAATGCTAGAAGGAGCTACTTGCACTTGGTGAACAGATTACGAGTGACGATGGTGCCAGACTGAGCATAGAAACCCCCAGAGGCCGCTTGGGGGTTTGCACCAAATCCCCCACCTGCCACGGACAATGGCACGGCATCTCCCTGTTGATTCACGACCAAGTAGCCTCGTGCGCCACAAATTTCGCCGGCTTTCTCAAGGCAGTGGGCGTAATTCATAAAGGCCCCACTACAGTTGATGTTGTAACCCTTGGTTCCATCGGCTAGGAATACTCCGCTAGATGTGGCACATCCTTGGAGTAGGACTGCAGAAGCGATAGCAGTAAAGAACGGACGTGTCATCTCACTCTCCTTCTAACAGAGTATTCTGCCTCAAAAATAGTATCCCGCCGGCACGCCGCGCTGAGATGATATGCCTTAAAACGACTCAAAGGGGGGGGTGGCGCCGCTGAACCCGCAGCCGCAGTGGCCTGGGGGCACATCGCCATGCGCACGGTAGGCCGGGGCTCAGTTCGATTGTCCCGCGACGAGTCATGGGGTATGGGCGTATCTATGGAAGCACCACCTCCTGAAAAAACTCTTCGGCCTTTGCCGCATCCAGCCCTTTAAGCTTCCGGTACACCTCCATGACCTGGTCCCTGCGACCCATCTCGTCATAGGCCACGCCCAGGTTGTACCACGCGTTGGCATTCTCTGGGTTGAGCCGCAGGGCCTGCTGTAAGGCGTCCACGGCCTTGGCCGACTGGCCGAGCTTGCCATAGGCATAGCCCAGGTTGGACCACGCGTTGGCATGCTCGGGGTTCAGCCGCAGGGCCTGCTGGTGGGCGTCCACGGCCTTCGCCCACTGGCCGAGATCGCCATAGGCCACGCCCATGTTGTGCCACGCGTCGGCATCCTCTGGGGTGAGGCGAATGGCCTGCTGGTAGGCGTCCACGGCCTTGGCCGACTGGCCGAGCTTGCCATAGGCATAGCCCAGGTTGGACCACGCGTCGGCATACTCGGGGTTGAGGCGCACGGCCTGCTGGTAGGCGTCCACGGCCTTCGCCGGCTGGCCGAGCTTGCCATAGGCCCTGCCCAGGTTGTTCCACGCGTCGGCATACTCGGGGTTGAGGCGAATGGCCTGCTGGTGGGCGTCCACGGCCTTGGCCGACTGGCCGAGCTTGCCATAGGCCCAGCCCAGGGTGTACCACGCCACCGCGTTCTTAGGCTGGGCGTTGACCCACTGCCGGGCGTGCGCGCGTAGCCCCTCCCAATCCTTCCGGCTATCCAATGCCAGCGCCTTGGCCAGCCAGCCCACGGTGGAATCCTTGGCCGGCGTCTGGGCCGTGTGGCGTGCGTGAAGTTCCCTCAGCCACTCCACCGGGAGGGCGAAATTGAGGTTTTGGCCTTCGCTCACGTAGAAGGTGGTCAGCCCCACGAGTGCCGCGTTTTCATCGAACAGCCCACCCCCGCTCGACCCGGGAGAGATGGGAGCGGTCGTCTGGATGAACCGGCCGCCAGAAACCTCCCGGAGGCCCGAGACGATCCCCTCGCTTAAGGTGAGCTCCAGACCCTTTGGCGCTCCCACGGCATAGACGCGGCTCCCCACCTTGAGGGCTTTGGTGGCGCCGATCGCCACAGGCCGCGCCGTGAGACCTGCCGCGGTGATCTGGCAGAGATCGCGGTCTGCGTCGCTCAAGCGCACCTGAGCCGGATGCCGCACCTGGCCGTGGCGCACCTGAAGGCGTTGAGCATCCTTGGTCACATGGCAGTTGGTCGCTACCTCGCCTGGCGCAATGATCACTCCACTACCTTGCCCGATCTGTGTCCCTTTCGCGTCGTAGACCTCTACCACAACCACGCTGGCGGAGACCTCCTCGAAGACCTGGCTGGGTGTTTTGGCTATGGCGGGCGTGGATACCACAAGGGCCGCTGTCCCCAGCGCGGCGACGGCGCGCAGGACAGCGTACTGACGCAGTTTGACGATTAAAAGGAGGGAAAACGCAGTATGCAATATCGAACCAGCCAGATTCATACCGTCTCCCGACAGAGCACGACGTCCGTCCACATTGGACTCAGGCCATCTGGTTCCGTCTGGTCCGACCTGCGGAGCGGAGCGCCGACCATCTTGTGCGTGCATCTTCCTAGTAAATGGAGGTCCTGTCAAGAGGCGTAAATAGGGACAGCGATCATTTAAGCTTGCCACACAAAGAGGATGTGCCTAACAAATCGTTCCATAAGTATGCTGGATAACCCAGGGGCCCGCCGGAGTGACCGGCTAGAGGCCGCCACAGCGAGGGCCGGCCAGTCACGCACGTGGCTTTGCCGGGTCGCGGTATCGCCAGAAGTTAGCTTTGCGCCTTTAGGTAGCGATGCACGAATTCCTGGGGTCTTATCACCTCAATACCTCGATAGTGGTTCACCTTCAAGAGGTGCTTATCCCCACTGACCACAATTCTTGCTCTAGCCGCCAAGGCACAAGCAAAAAACTTGTCATCCGTCCTGTCTTCGCAAGCGGGATTTGGTAAATCCGGGGAAGAAAACAAGTCGGCCTCTACAGAGAGCAGATCTAGAATAGAACCCAGATGTACTCCTGGGTGCCTCGCAGCCAAGGTCTCCCCGACTCGTTGATATTCTTGAAGGATTTCCTCGGAGAGGGCGATCTGAATCCTACGATCTCGCCATGCCTTTAGGATTTGAAAGGGTGGACCTGAAAAGAACACGCCCGAGATGAGACATTCGTATCAAGGACGATCCTCACTTTGCCCCTCGGGCTTCTCTGATGGCCGCAACGACATCGGATCTCTTCATTCCGGCTTGACGGGCCTGTCTTCGAGCTTCTGACACGAGCTCGTCGAAATCTGCCAGCGTAGGAGCAGATATCGCCTTTAAGATTACGGTGTCCTCCTCCCCGATAACGACGAATTGCGAACCGGTTGTAAATCCGAGTCTTTTCCGGATGCCTTCGGGAATTACGACTTGACCCCTGGATGACATCTTCGTTGTTGCGACACCAGCCATTTTTCACCTCCCAATAGGATTATCTTACCAGTAAGATTCTGCAGATTTTCCATCCCACGGCAAGACAAAACCGGAGATTGGGAAAGCCAATCGGGATAGGGAGGAGCCTCACTGCTCCTCTCCTTCCACACCCCCGCACATACGGATCACGTATACGGCGGTTCGGCGGATTCAGTCAGGATGGTATGCTCACCCCGGCCGGAGCGTCTTCTCCTGGCACGCATACAGGCACTATTTATTGAGGTCCTTTCTTGGCCTTCCCCTCTGCAGCACGGGTACTACTCGTCCAGTTTCCTGCGCACCTCCCAGATGAACCCGTCTCTTCGTAGTGGCCGCCCTGTCATCGTGTGCCTTCGAATCGCTGTCGTTCCGAAAGACCGCCTGGTGATCATTCACTCGTTGCCTCACATGATACGGGTGGCCGGGTACAATAAGTTTGGGTAATCCGTAGCAGGCACGATCATGACCGTAAACACCACAACTCGTCACAATAATAGTGTCTGTCCCTATTTGTTTTCTATTTGTTTTAGGCTGGACGCGGTGTTGGGCGGCGCTAGCGGCGTGTAGCTCAGATGAACACGGCGGGTGACACCTGAAACCGCCTTGCCAAAAGACGAACCTGGCGAACATTCAATTCCCGCTTGCCATTCAGGATTTCGGACACGACGCCCTGAGAGCCGATGTCTGCCAAGTCCGATTGATTCAAACCATGCTCTTCCATAAAAAATTGAAGCATGTCAGCTCCAGCGCATCCAGGCATGGGATGATGTTTTTCCTCGTAAACGTGAATCAACGTGCCTAGCGTATCTAACAGGCCATACAGGGGATGGCGCTCGTTATCACCGATTTCATCCAACAACTCCTTTAGCCGCTTAATCGCCGAGTCATATTCGCGCTCATTGCGAATCGTTAGGATGGGGCGAATATTGGCCCAATGACTTTGGAGGTCTTTCGTGAGAGTGCTCATTGCTTCCAACTCCCTTTGTCATATTCTTGATGCGTGAGAACATGGCGAATGTATAGTTTACCCCGACTAAAGTGAATGACTGCGATCAGCCGATATTTGTTGCCACCGATGTTGAACACAATCCATTTGCCGACTTTGTCAACTGAGGGAAAAGTCGTCCGCAATTCACCAAAACCGCGAAAGGTGGTGTGCCGCACGATTTTGAACCAGCGCGTCAGCGCCAATTTACTATCCGGGTATTGCTCCCAAAACTGGCGCAAAGCCTTTCTCGAAATGATGCGCATAGTGTCATCGTATCTCAAGGCGAGATATTATGCAAGCCGGTTGTAGAAGAACCCGCTTCACGGTGGTGCAGAAGCCGCCTCGCTATTAGGTAGCGTGGTCAGCCTCCCGCCGTCTCGCCAAGATCCTCGACCTAGGCGCAACTCTAGGTCAATGCCAGGACGTGCATGTCCGGCTGAGCCGGTGAGCCGGCGAAGGCGGTTGTACCCGGCGCTGTCCTGTTATGCCACCTGATAAATCGCCGGTCGAACGGACGGCTTGGGGATGGGCTTTTTTGCGGCTCGTGCTGCCTTGAGCCAAGCCGCTTTCGCCTTCAGGACTTCCGTCAGGGCCTCGCTGGGGGTTTCGCCGAACGCGGAGCAGAACTTCAAGTCGGGGATGTCAGCAATGTAGCCGCCGTCTTCATCGCTGTAGAAGAAGATGTTGATGTGATAATCCTTCATTTCGGTTTACTTTCCGTGCGGAAATGATCCGGATGACAGCATCGCCCACTCTAAAGCAGTGGCACACAGTGCCCGCGGCTTCAGCGGCGGGGGCGGACGTGGCACTAAGCCGCACCTGGACCACCGAGCCCCGCACTCGCGCGCTCCTCTCCATCCGTCTGCAAGCCGGAGTTAGGCGTTGGCCTCTTGTTGCCCAGAGTGTGTGATTGGGAGGCGTGAGAGGTACCGCAATATGATGAGTCCACATCGCTTGTACTCGGCCATATCGTTGTCCCACGGATCGTCGATATTCCATACGAGAAGCCTCTCTTTAGGAATACCCTTGAGTTCTTTCGCAATATACTTGTCCATGGCCACAACATAGTCGAACGAGTTCACGTCAATGTCTCGGAAGTGGCGCGGGAGATGGGAAGAGGTATCCCAGTTAAACTCAACACGCAAGGTCTCGACTGCATTTTTCGCGTCTTCAGGAGGTTGGGGACGGAGACCGGCAGACGCTACTTGGACCGCGTCACCGAAGCGCCGCCTCGTCAGTGCCTCGGCCATGACACTGCGACATGTATTGCCTTTGCAGACGAAGAGAACGGAGGGCTTTCGCACTTCAGTCATGCCGTGTAACTCCTTCAAGGGACCACTCCCCCACCGAATGACGCCTAACATTGCGCGTGAGCAACGAGCGGAAGCGGTGCGGCCGGCTCTGCGGCCCCTGCCGGAGGGCAAACACCGCGTCCGGTCAACCCTGCTTCACGCCGCTTGATGCTTGGCGATCAGCTCTCGAACCTTCGGAACGAGATCGGTGGGGATTTCCATGACGGTCTGATCTGCTGCCTCAAACGCGGCCTCGTCCTCTGCCACAGCCTCTTCTTCCGTTTGGGATTCATAGTGGGCAAGGACCCGTTTCACACGCTCCTCATCCCACCCAGGGGGGAATTTACTGCTCTGTCTCATTTGCCTTTCTTCTACAGCCTACAATTTCAACATATCAATGAAACTTTCCTGCCTTTCTGCGAACTTGTCAAGACTTTTACTCGCCGGTGGCGGTGCTGTCCTGATTTGCTTGCAGCCATGCCCGAGGGATCATGTCTAACAGCGCGGTCACTACCCGGAAAGTCCCCTCACCCGCACCCTCTCCCCAAAGGGGCGAGGGGCAGCAAAAAGATTCCTCTCTCCTCACCGGGAGGAGAGGACAAAGGTGAGCGAGGTACGGACTTCCATGCTCATGGAGCATTGCGAGCGACCAACTGGAGCGCGGCAATCCAGGGGTTCTGTTCTACAGCTCATCATAAACGATGAGATTGCTTTGCCTTCGGCTCGCAATGACGGACGAAGGGGGCTAGAATTAGGACACTGCCGGGAAGGCGGCTGCTCTTGACAGCGGCGGGGTGATCTGATAACTGCTTACACGAGCAGGAGGTTGTATCCTCCCATGCCGAGACTTGGCGGCTCTTTACGGTGATGAGCGATAGCAGCAACGAGGTGCATGATGCCGATCTATGAATACGCGTGTCACAGTTGCAGGAAGCGAGTGAGCCTGCTGATCCGGAATATCCATAACCCCCTCATACCTGTCTGCCCCCGCTGTGAGAGTCGGGAGATGACGCGTCTGCTCTCCCGGTTTGCGGTGGTTAAGTCTGAAGAGAGCCGCTTCGAGCGAATGGCTGACCCCAGTAATTTCGGTGATCTTGATGAGAATGATCCGAAGAGTGTCGCTCGCTGGGCCAAGCGGATGGGGAAAGAGATGGGCGAAGACGTTGGCGAGGACTTCGACCAGATGATGGAGGAGGCGACGGAGGAAGGGGCAGCAGCCGAGGGGGGAGCGGAAGCCGAGGAGTAACTGATGGCTGCGCGCCTGACCTTTCCGGACAGTCCCAAGAACAGCGACAGACTTCGCAACTACTCGATTCCTTGCGTCATTGCGAGCACCCGCAGGGTGCGCGGCAATCTCAGTGCAACAATTCGAGATTGCTTCACTTCGTTCGCAATGACAACTTTCTATCGCTGTTCTGGGGGACAGTGTTTCGCCTTGACAGTCGCGCGTCGCTTTGGATATAGTCGGCGCGAATTGATGGGACGTATCACGCCTCAATACACACGAGGGACGTAGCGATGAAAAAGCGACATCTGTTAGCGCCGGGTCCGACTCAGGTCCTTCCGGAAGCCTTGCTGGCGATGGCCAGGCCGATCCTGTACCATCGCGGTCCGGAGTACGAAGTCCTTCTCGCCTCCGTCCGGGAGGGGCTTAAGTTCCTCTTTCAAACCAAGAACGAGGTGCTGCTATTCACATCGTCCGGCACGGGTGGGATGGAAGGCGCGGTGGTCAACACGCTCTCGCCAGGTGACCGGGCCCTGGTGATCCGCGGCGGCAAGTTCGGCGAGCGCTGGGGGGAGATCTGCGAGGCCTATGGCCTTCAGCCGTCGTACATTGATGTGGAGTGGGGGCGCGCCGTGGAGCCTGACCTTGTGGCGGCAGCCCTTACGGCCGATCCCTCGATCAAGGCGGTTTTCACGACTCATAGTGAGAGCTCCACGGGTGTCCTGCACGATATTGAGGCGATTGCTCGGATCGTCGGAAAGACGCCCGCCATCCTGATCGTTGACGCCATTACGAGCGTGGGGGTGGTGGACCTGCCGATGGACGCCTGGGGGGTGGACGTCGTCGTGGGCGGTACTCAGAAGGCGCTGATGATTCCGCCGGGTCTCGCCTTGTGTGGGGTCTCTGACAAGGCCTGGGCCATGGTGCAGCGATCTCGACTCCCGAAGTTCTATTTCAATTTTATCGCTGAGCGGAAGAGCCTGGAGAAGAACCAGAACACCTTTACGCCGGCGGTCTCGTTGGTTGTGGCGCTTCATGAGTCTCTCGCTGTGATCAGGGCAGAGGGTCTCACCGCGCTCTTCGCGCGACATGACCGGCTTGCGCGGGCGACCCGCGCCGGAGTCATGGCGCTCGGGCTCCAACTATTCACCGAGCGGCCTACCCCTGCGCTGACCACTATTATCGCCCCGCCTGGCATCGAGGCCGGTGCCATCGTAAAGAGGCTTCGAGCAGCCCACGGCATCACCATCTCGGGCGGCCAGGCTCAGCTTAAGGGGAAGATCTTCCGCCTGGCCCACCTGGGATACGCCGATGAATCCGACGTTGTCGTCTGCCTGGCGGCGCTAGAACGAACCCTCGCTGACCTCGGCTATCCAGTCAAGTTGGGCGAGGGGATACGAGCGGCCCAGGAGGTACTGGTCCAGGCATGTTGAGAAAGAGTAGCTTTTAGCTGATGGCCGATAGCTGATAGCTGCTTTTTAGAGGGGAACGAATGCGAATTCTTGTGAGCGACGGTCTCTCGCCACGCGGTATTGAGATTCTGCGCCAAGCCGAGGCGTTCGAGGTTGATGAGCGGCGCAAGCTGAGCCCCGAGGCGCTGCAGGAATGCATCGACAACTATGATGGCCTGATCGTCCGAAGCGCCACCAGTGTAACCGCCCAGATCCTGCGGGCTACGCGCAGACTCAAGGTGGTAGGAAGGGCTGGCGTCGGGGTGGACAATATCGACGTCGAGGCGGCGACGGCTCGCGGAGTCCTGGTGATGAATGCCCCGAGCGGTAATACCCTGACCACCGCCGAGCATACCTTCTCGCTTCTGCTGGCCCTCGCCAAGAATATCCCGCAGGCCACCGCCTCGATGAAGGGCGGTCGGTGGGAGAAGGGCGCCTTCATCAGCGTCGAGGTGGGAAGCAAGACATTAGGGATTATCGGCTTGGGGCGGATTGGCGTCGAGGTGGCTCGACGCGCCAAAGGGTTCGCCATGCGCGTCATCGTCTCTGATCCCTTTGTCTCTGAGGAGGCCGCAGCAGCGCTAGGGGTCGATTTGGTGGGGCTCCCGGAGCTGTTCCAGCGATCGGATTTTATCACTATCCACACCCCCATCACCCCAGAGACGTACCATCTCATCGATCGCGACGCCATCGCGCAGATGAAGACGGGGGTTCGGATTATTAACTGTGCGAGAGGCGGGATCATCGACGAGGCGGCCCTGTATGAGGCAATGAAGGCCGGCAAGGTTGCAGGGGCGGCCCTGGACGTATTTGAACAGGAGCCTACCACCAGCGCGCCGCTGCTGACGCTCAACAACTTCATCTGTACCCCGCACATCGGCGCGGCGAGCGAGGAAGCTCAAGAGAATGTCGCCGTCGAGATCGCCCAGCAGGTCGTCGAGTATCTCCAGAAAGGGCTCATCAGGAATGCCGTGAATGCCCCGTCGATTGACCCGGCGCTGTACAAGGTCCTTCAGCCGTACCTTACCCTGTCCGAGAAACTAGGCCGCCTGACCTCTCAGCTTGCCGAGGGGGGACTCCGGCAGATCCGGATCGATTACCGGGGCGAGATCGCGGGCTACGACCCGGCGCCGCTCACCGCGTCCGTCGTCAAGGGAGTGCTGGACCCCTTCATGGGTGACGAGGTCAACTACGTCAATGCCTTGGCCCTGGCGAAAGGGCGCGGCATTCGGGTAATTGAGAGTAAGGTGCTGGAGGAGGCCGACTACGCGAGTCTCATCACCGTCTCGATCAATGGCGACCGTGGCACGAGTGAGGTTGCGGGGACGCTCTTCAGCCGCCGGGAACCCAGGGTCGTCCGGATCGACGAATTCCGCCTGGAAGCCATCCCCGAAGGGTACCTCCTGATCTTCTCCAACCTGGACGTGCCTGGGGTCATCGGGACGATTGGCACCCTGCTCGGAAAGAACCGGGTCAATATCGCCGGAATGCAGTTAGGGCGGGCGCAGCCTGGTGGTAGGGCCTTGTCAGTGGTGAATGTCGACAACCCTGTTCCTGCTCATGTCATAGACGAAATCCGGCGGCTCCCCGACATAGTCTTCGTTAAACTTGTGAAGGTTTGAGGACCGCCATCAGCGATCAGCGTCGTATGGGCAGGGCTTGCCCTGACCAATGCGGGCGCAGCAAGCAGCGCCCCTACACTGCCTCCGATCGCTGATAGCTGATCTCCTATGGACTGCTCTTCAAAGACCGCCATTCCGAAAGGTGTTCGGGTCTTCCCGCCGGAGGAGACCGCGCTGCGCCGCTGGGCTGAGCGCCAGATCCTTACGATCTTTGAGCGATGGGGGTTCCAAGAGGTCATCACCCCGACGTTTGAATATCTGAAGGTCTTCTCGGGAGACTCGGAGGGGGAGGGCGGAGAAAAGATCTTCAAGTTCGTCGACCGGCAGACCGGCCGCCTGCTGGCGCTGCGGTACGACCCGACCCCCCAGGTGGCGCGCCTCGCGGCGACTACGCTTCGGCACCGTCCCTTGCCGTTGCGTCTCTCGTATATGACGAATGTCTTTCGCTACGAGGCCCCTCAGGCTGGTCGGCAGCGCGAGTGTGTCCAGCTTGGCGTGGAGCTGATTGGGCTGGAGCGGCCGGAGGCCGATGCCGAGATGGTGGCGATGGTGGTGGAGGGCTGCCGGGCCCTCGGCCTGCAGCGCTTTCAGATTGATGTCGGCCAGATCGAGTACGTGCGGGGGCTCGTCGATGCCCTGGATCTCGAGCCCGATCGACGCCGAGCGCTTGTTTCGGCCATCAACAGGAAAGATACCCTCGAGCTTGAGCTGCTCCTGCAAGGTCTGGATGCGGACGATAAGTCCAAGCAGGCTGTGCTGGACCTACCAACACTCTATGGCGGGAAAGAGGTTCTGGCTCGTGCGCAGGACCTGGCGCCCAACCGGCGTTCACAGGAGGCCCTGAGAAACCTCACCCAGGTTTATGAAGTCCTGGAGCAGTACGGTTTGGCGGATCAGGTGATCATCGATCTTGGCGAAGCGAGGGCCTTCGAGTACCACACTGGCGTGACCTTTGCGGCATTTGCTCAGGGCCTGGGCTCTGAGATCTCACGCGGCGGCCGATACGACGACCTGATCGGTGGGTTCGGGTATCCCTGCCCCGCTACCGGCTTTGCCTTCGATCTGGATAAGGTCCTGGAGGCTGTCGCTGCCGAGGATCGGCCTCCCCTCGTGACGAGCCAGAAGTTTCTGATTATCGACTTTAACCCCGATAAGCGCCACGCCCTTCGCATTGCTCGGCTTCTGCGGGAACAGGGCTACTCGGCGGCGAGAGACATCATCAAGCGGGATCTGGAAGGTTCATTTGACTATGCGGTAGCGTCCGGGATCAGCCGAGCGATCGTGCTGGGCTTACCTCATCTGCCTCAGGACGAGTTGCTCGTCAGGGACCTTGACTCTGGGGCTGAGGAGCGGGTCCCGGTTGAGCGATTTTGCGGCGAGGTCGAACGTGGAGAACGGCGATGGCCAATGTAATTGTTGTCGGCACGCAGTGGGGCGACGAAGGGAAGGGGAAGATTGTTGATCTCCTCTCAGAGTATTTTGATGCGGTGGCCCGGTACCAGGGTGGGACCAACGCGGGCCATACGGTCGTGGTGGAGGAGGAGAAGATAGTCCTGCACCTGGTCCCGTCGGGCGTACTGAGGAAGGGGAAGGTCTGCATCCTGGGGAACGGCGTGGTGATTGACCTGACCGCCCTTATCCAGGAAATGGATCAGCTCAGAAAGCTGCACGTGAAGATCGAGGAGAACTTCTTTATCAGTAAGAACGCGCATCTGGTGCTTCCCTACCATAAGATCCTGGACGCCGAGCTGGAACGGCTCCGAGAGGGTCGGCAGATCGGGACCACTAGACGCGGGATTGGTCCAGCCTATATCGATAAGATGGCGAGGACAGGGATCCGGGTTGGCGATCTGACCGACCGCGACCTCTTCAGGGAGCGCCTCCGCAGTAACCTTGAAGAGAAGCGCGCCCAGTTCCCACAGCATCAGGAGCTGGCGGAGCTGGATTGCGAAAAGATGGCGGCGGAGCAACTTGAACAGTTCGAGCGCGTTCGCGGCTTCGTGGTGGACAGCTCCCTTATCATTTACGATCTGATCAAAACCGGGAAGAGCGTCCTGTTTGAGGGGGCGCAGGGGACCCTCCTGGACGTCGATCTCGGGACCTACCCCTACGTCACCTCATCGAGCGCCACGGCCGGAGGCGCCTGTACCGGGACCGGGGTGAGTCCGTTAGTGATCGACGGCGTCCTGGGCGTAACCAAGGCCTATACGACGCGCGTCGGCGAGGGTCCGATGCCGACGGAGCTTACGGATGCGATCGGTCAGATGCTGCAGACACGTGGGCAGGAGTTTGGGGCCACAACGGGGCGGCCGAGGCGCTGCGGCTGGTTCGATGCCGTTGCCGTCAGGTACAGCGCCAGGATCAACGGCCTATCGGCCCTCGCCCTCATGAAGCTAGATGTCCTTGATGCCTGTGACTCGATCCGGATCTGCACGAGCTACCGATGTAACGGCGCGATCCTTCGAGAATTTCCGAACGAGACCGGTCTCCTGAAGGCGTGTGAGCCGATCTATGAAGAGGTGCCAGGCTGGAACGAGAGCATTGTCGGCATCACCTCATACAAGCGTCTACCGGCCCACTGCCGGGCCTATATCGAGCGGATTGAGGGGCTGACAGGGGTCAAGGCAGGGCTCATCTCCACAGGGCCCCGACGGGACCAGACGATCCTTCGCTCGACGCCGGCTTTGCGGCAGTGGGGACTGGCACGCTAAGCTTCCTCTGCAACGTCGCGACTATAGCCTTCTGCATGACGACCCGTTAGCTCAGTTGGCAGAGCTCCTGCCTTTTAAGCAGGGAGTCTCGGGTTCGAGTCCCGAACGGGTCACCACTTCATTCTAATGCCTTTCATTGCTACCAACACACCCTGAAAAACTTCCTTGACCCCTTCGATTTTAGAGGATATGGTGAACCATAGTATTTTGATTTTTCTATTAAACTTCTAGTGCTATCGGGAGCCGATCCTGCCCGAGGAGTGCTACATCCGCCCCTACCTCCCTGCCTGCGGTGGTGGGAAGTTCGGAATGCGCATTGGTGATCGTCACTGCAACAAACGACTCTGCGAAGGAGAAAAATCATGAAGGAAGTCCAGGAACAGAACGTCCGTGAGACCGACTCGAAGCAGCCGTACACGAAGCCAACACTCACGAAGCACAAGCCGCTACGGGACATCACGGCTCAGCAGATATCTCCGTCAGTAGACTGATGCTTACCGAGACGGCATAGCCCTCGCTATCGTAAACTTAAAATCTAAGGAGTGAGCCAACGAAGGATTTCACGCTGGCTCCAAAGCAGCCGTACACGAAACCAATGCTGACGAGGCACAAGCCGCTGAGAGATATCACGGCAGGGCAGCCGGTATCTCTGGGGCGATTCCGTCGCCAGGCTGGTGGCGGGCAAGCAAGCCGTGGCTGATCAAACGGAGCTGTGCCGCGCACCCGGCGCATAGGTTTAACCCGACTTTTTGCAGTTAACCTCATGCGTGAGCCTCTCTCGCAGTACCTGACCTGCCGAGTCCCGTGGTTGACATCCTCTTTTACCCACAACGAGGCCCATGCATCCCTCATCAAGCGGGCGTCGGCCTTTCCGTGCCTGCCGCCGTTGCAGGGGAGATAAAGAACGCTACGACATCCTCGCCCCCATCCACCCCGATCACGTTACCTGTCATCCAGTAGGTCTCGGGGCGGCTCAAGGTGACGAGGATTTCGGCAATGTCTTCGGGCGTGGTGAGGCGGCCGGAGGGATTGAGCCGCATCGCAGTTTCTACGATCCCCTGGCTTCCTGGGATCTTCCGGAGCGCTGGAGTATCGGTGACCCCTGCGCGGATAGCGTTCGCCGTAATCCCTATGGGGGCCAGCTCCATCGCGAGCTGCCGGATATGCGACTCCAGAGCTGCCTTGGCCGCCGAGACGGCCCCATAGCCGGCCCAGACCCGCCTCCCGCCAGAACTGGTTATCGCGTAAACCCGTTAGAGCAGCGTCGTTGTCCGTCACACGCTCGTGCAAGCGCTCCCGCCCGACGCGATGCGTGGACGCGTCCGCCGTCAACAGTGTCTTCATCACGACCTCCAACAAACTCGGTGCGTTCGAGTCCGGCATCGTGGTGGTGTGGGGCGGCGCAATGTTCTCGGTCGTGGTGGGTGGCGTCGGCACGCTCATTGTCGTTGCGCTAGCCGCGGTCGCGTGGACACAACTCCGCCGTCTTGGCCCATTACATAAAACCCTGAGCATGGATAGGAACATTCTCCATCAAGTGCGCGCCCGGTTGCATCACTGGAAGCTGCGATTCGAAGCCCGGTATGTTGTGCGGACGGGTGTATGGGTGCGACGCGCGCCCGTCATCGCGGTTACCGGTACCAATGGGAAAACCACGACGGTTCACCTCATTGACCGGATGCTGCGTGCCGCTGGCTACAAGGTTGGAACGTGCACCACCTACGGCGTGTACCAAAACGGCGTTCGCGTTGCTGTTGGTGATCGTGCCGGTCACCGTGGAATTTGGCGGGCGCTGCACTGTCCGGGGTTGCAAGTGGTTGTCGCCGAAGTGGGGCGCGGCGGGATGCTTTGTTACGGGCCTGGCTTCTCAACGTGCCGGGTCGGAGTTGTGACCAATGTGTTGGCGGATCATCTCGGCTTGGAAGGAGTGTGGACGCTCGACCAGATGGCGGAGGCCAAGTCTGAGATTGCCCGTCGCACCCATCCGTCAGGCGCAGTGGTGTTGAATGCGGACGATCCGCGCGTCGCGGCGATGACGATGGTGAGTCGCGCCAGTCCCATCTTCTTTACCGTCGCGGGACGCGAGAATGAGTTCGACCGGGGCTGGTTTCTGCGCGACGGCTGGTTGTGGCGCAAAGATGACGCGAGGGAGGGGCGCCTGCTGCCAGCAACGGAAATGCCGATGACGTTCGGCGGACACCAACGCTACAACATCGCCAACGCCCTCGCGGCGCTTGCGGCCATTGAGGGAATCAGCGACACGTTTCCAGTGCCGCGCCAAGCGCAACTCACTGTGTTGCGCGAGTACGAACGCGACTATCGGGATTATCCTGTCGGTCGCTTCATCCTGGCCCGGTTCCGAGGTCATTACGTGTTGCTGTTGCACTGCAAGAACCCCGACGCCTACCGGCTCGAAGCGCCGATGATCCGTCGGGTTCAAGAGGCGCTCGGGTGCCGGTATCTCGTGGGGGTGGCCAGTTCTGTTGGCAACCGTGAGGAGGACTATCATCGCTCGGTGTCCGAAGAAATTGCCGGATTGAGCGACGGCGTGTTCCTTCGGCCGCCGGTTGCGAAATATCTTCGCGGGATGGCACCGGAGGAAATGATGCGGCGCCTTTCGTCGGGGTTGAAGCCGGGACAACTTCTCAGTGTCGAATCGCTCACGATGGTGGAGACGATCGAGCGGACGAAGCAACGGTTCGGCGAGTCGTTTCTGCTGGCGTATTTCGTAGCGTCATACGACCCGTTGTTGAAACTGAATGAATTCCTGCTCGAAGCCGAAGTGGTGCCGGTTCCTACGGCGGCACTGGAAGGTGCTCCGTAGCGTGGCGGCGTATCGTCTTAAATGTCTGCATCCAGAGTGTGACGCTGAGTTTGCAGACGCTGGCTTCCAACTGTGCTGCGAACGCGAACACGGCCCCGCTTTATTGGAGGCGTTTTACTCGTCCACGAAGCTCTCCATCGAGACTTCGCTGTCGAGAATCTTTCCGTACCGCGACTGACTGCCGATCGACTCTGTCCTGCTCGAAGGTGAATTGGGACGGTCCTGTTGCTATCGCAGCGTCGGATAGGCGGCGCGGCTTGGATTATGGCGGCGCACGTCGCGTTCCTTCAAGGAGTTCGAGGCACAAGTCACGCTGGCCCGGTATCTGTCGCTACCGGCGAACGATCGCGCGCCGTTGCTGGTCTGTTCCGCCGGCAACCCCGCGCACGGATTCATGCTAGGTTGCCACGCAGCGGGCGTGTCGCTTTGCCTCGTCGTTCCGGAGTCGGCGCTCGAGCTGCTCCGCTTGTCGCAGGCCACGCGCACCGTCGTCATCTCCGTGAACGGAGATGACACCCCCGTAATCTGCACGAGGCTAATTGAAGATGAGGTCATTATAAGTTGGGTGCCTGAGGAAGCCGAGCGTTTGAGGAATGTCCACTTTGCCTGTTGTTGGCTGGAGACGATGCAGAAGACCGTCGCGAGGCTACAGCCTCGACGGGTGCCTGGTGGATCGGTTATGCCGCCACCTTCCCCGAGAAGGGGATCGTCAGATCGAGGTGCCGGAGCACCAAATATTTAGATCGAGTCCCGAACGGGTCACCACTCTTTTCCCTATCTGTTTGGAGACGGTGGATGCTATGAGCCGGATGGTGAATAGCAGGCCCTCCTGTCGCTGTCCTTGGGATGAGCGATCGCTTGGACGGAGACCGATGAATCCAGGAGGACTACCGCTCAAAAGGCAGCTTAGAGGCAGTAGGGCCAGGGTCCAGGAGGCCGGCTTCGGCGAAGCCTTTCTCCCGCAGGATGCAACTGTCACAGGCGCGACAGGGCCGCCCATCCGGGGTCGGGTCGTAGCAACTCCAGGTTAGCGCGAAATCTACCCCAAGGGCAGCGCCTCGCCGGACGATCTCGGCCTTGGTAAAGTGGATCAGCGGGGTATGGATGGTCAGCCTGGATCCGCCTTCAACGCCGGCCTGCGTCGCCAGGTTCGCCATCTGCTCGAAGGCCGCGATGTATTCCGGCCGACAATCCGGGTACCCGCTATAGTCGATCGCGTTGACCCCGAGCACGATGTCTTTAGAGCCGATCACCTCCGCCCAAGCCAGCGCATGGGAGAGAAAGATGGTGTTACGGGCAGGGACGTAGGTGACGGGGATGCCGGCCTCAATCTCCTCCAGCCCGCGGCCCTTTGGCACCGGGATGTCAGCGGTCAGGGCTGAACCGCCAATCTGCCGAAGATCAAGCTTAAGGATCAGGTGCCGGACGACACCAAGGGCGGCTGCGATCTTCTTCGCGCTCTCCACCTCGCGCGCGTGACGCTGGCCGTAGCGAAAGGTGAGGGCATGAAGCGCATACCCCTCGGCCTTTGCCATTGCGGCTGCTGTTGCGGAGTCGAGTCCACCGCTCAGCAGGACGACAGCACGCTTGCCTGCCTGTACGTTGCACGCAGACAGGTT
Source organism: Candidatus Methylomirabilis limnetica (assembly GCF_003044035.1). Classification (NCBI taxonomy): domain Bacteria; phylum Methylomirabilota (SeqCode); class Methylomirabilia (SeqCode); order Methylomirabilales (SeqCode); family Methylomirabilaceae (SeqCode); genus Methylomirabilis (SeqCode); species Candidatus Methylomirabilis limnetica. Next base: position 85,323 of record NZ_NVQC01000017.1, on the reverse strand, counting down.
CACTACACTCCCCGCCGACTTGGCTCCCAAAGGTACTTATGAAGTTGAATCTGGAGTCTGGCGGCAAGTCGATCAGCCAAGAGCCATTCCGCCAGCTCGCCAGGATGTAACTCGCCGAACACCGGGGAGAAGAGAACCTGGACCTTTTCGGCCAGGGTATGCTCCGCCATCACTTGCTTCGCCCACTCGTAGTCCCGGCGATCCGCGACGACGAATTTGATCTGGTCCTTCCTGTCGAGATACCGGAGGTTATCAAAATTGTTGTGAGGGTCCATCTCGCTCCCCGGGGCCTTAAGGTCCAGGATCTTGACCACCCTGGGATCGAGGCGATCAACGCTGAGGCTCCCCCCTGTTTCGATCAGGACTTCGTATTCCTCAAGGAGCAAGCGACTGATTAGAGGATACACATCTTCCTGCAACAACGGCTCCCCCCCAGTGATCTCGACCAATGGGCACTTATAGGACCGTACCTGTTCCAGTGCCTGCTCTACCGAGCGCGACTCGCCCTCGTGGAAAGCGTAGGCCGTATCGCACCACCGGCACCGCAGGTTACACCCGGTCAGGCGGACAAAGACACACGGCCGACCGGCATAGGTCGATTCCCCCTGGATGCTGTAGAAGATCTCGTTCACGCGGAGACTCATAACCGCCCAACCCACCTACCCGTCGGCCCCGATCACCACATACCGCGTCCCACCGTCCCGCTTGATCAGAAGTAGCGTCGGCTCGTCTGGCTTAGTTTTCTCCAAAATCCGCTTGACCTGGTTCACTGTCGTCACCTTTACACGGTTGATCTCCAGGATCAGATCTCCTGGTTGTAACCCGGCCGCATCACCGGGGCTCTCAGGTTCAACCTCTGTGACCACAACGCCTTTTTCACCCTTAATTCCAAACTTACGGGAGAGTGCCGGATTGAGTTCCTGAATATCGATTCCCAGCTTCGTTTTCGGAGAGGACGGCGTAATGGCCGCCATCTGCTCCTCTTTAAGCTCGCCAACCTTGATCCGCAGCGTGAGTTCGGCCCCGTCGCGGATGACTTTCATAGCGACATCTTTCCCCACCGGGGTACTGGCGACGATGTGGGGCAGATCGGTAGAGGACTTGACGTTCTTGCCATCAAACTCCACAATGACGTCCCCTGGTTTGACCCCGGCGTGTTCGGCTGGTGATCCCTCCATAACATCCGACACCAGGGCGCCATTCGCCTGCTTGAGGGAGAATCTCTTGCCTAGCTCCGGGGTAATCGGTTGAATCGCCACGCCAAGCCACCCCCTGGTGACTTGCCCCCTCTCTTTGAGCTGCGGCAGAACCTCCTTAATCATAGCGATAGGAATCGCAAAGCCGATCCCGATCGAACCGCCTGTTGGGCTGAGTATGGCGGTGTTGACTCCCACCGCCTCACCGTTGGTGTTGATCAGTGGGCCGCCGCTGTTGCCCCGATTAATAGAGGCATCGGTCTGGATAAAGTTGTCATACGGGCCTTCGCCAATGAACCGGCCTTTGGCGCTGACGATACCGGTGGTGACCGTCTGGCTCAGGCCGAATGGATTGCCAATCGCCATGACCGGCTCGCCTACCTCCAGTTTATCCGAGTCACCAAACGGGATCACGGGCAGGCTGGAGACCTCGATTTTGATGAGGGCGATATCAGTCTTTGGATCCCTCCCGATCAGCTTCGCCTTGAACTCTCGGCCGTCACCCAGCTTCACGGTAATGTCCGTGGCGTTCTCGACCACGTGGTTATTCGTCAGAATGTAGCCGTCTTTGTTAATAATGAATCCGGATCCAAGGCTGGTCGCCTTGAATTGCCGGGGACTCTCACCGAAGTACCGTTTAAAGAACTCGTTGGATGGATCGTCTTCACCGAAAGGGCCGCGAGGAGAGATGCCCCTTCCCTTGACCACCTGAGTGGTGCTGATATTCACCACAGCGGGAGTCAGCTCCTTCGCCAACCGAACCCAGAGCTTCCCATCTGAGGTCTGACTCGAACTAAGCGCCCTGCTCTCTCGTTGTTCCGTCCAAAACCCCGCAGTCGTGGCCTTTGAGATCGGGACTAGATTCAAAGAGGCCGTGATAAGTACTCCAAGAATCAAGCAGGACGCTGCCACTGCTATCAAAGTTCTGGTGTTAAACCGTCCATTACGCATCGTATCCCCCTGTAATGCTGTAGCCCTGATCCGTTACCCGTTCGGCAAACTCAGATACGTTCCTTATATTAGTAACGGTAAACGCGGGAGCGTTTAGTAGAACCTTCCCGCATTCGGCCATAACGCTCCCCATCTTTATTGCTCTCAGCTTAGCAGACTCGTTGTTCAAATTCAACATACCCCCTGGTTGCAAGAGTAGAGTTGTCATGCATGGGTAGTGCTCTCTTCTGTGGTGAAAGCGTGATCGACAGGAAATAAGGGACGGTGGATCGTGCGTCATAGGACTACCGGGCAGTATATTAGTGTAGTGTTTCATAAATACGGTTACATGGGCCGTTCACCCTAGGCCCTGAGCCTGCCAAAGGGTCGAAGGGCGAGCTTTTTCAACGTGTTACGCTCATGGTTAGACAGGCTCACCACGAACGGAATGTTGATGAATTTATGAAACACTACGCTAGCCAGGCTGTGAGAGGCTCCCCTGATCCGGTGGGCGCAGCGATAAAGCTCCCTCTCAATGCATCGTTTCGGGAGCGATTCGAGGGGCGGGCCGGACGCGTGCGCCGTCCTGGTTTGATCGTCGCAGCGGAATCGGCGCTCGGCCGATAATCAGCATCCGTGGCCCATTGTCCAGGAGCCGATACTTCTCATCCTCGGGTAGAGGCGCCAGCACCCATGTGTAGAGGGTTCTGGCATCCTCAAGGATCGGTTCGCGGGGGAATCCATAGTGCTTTTTCTGCATCGGTTCGTCGTATAGTCCGATGCAGCCGTGCGAGGCTGGATATCCGGGAACATCACGCCCATGAATCCAGAAAGCGACGCCTTTCTTGTTGACATGGAATCGAAGGGCGTAGTTCATCGGATACGGGATGTTGGTCTTCTCGATGGTATAGAGGGATGAATGGTGGCGCCGGTGGGCTGCGGTAATTGTAAATTCGCCTGCCGGGGTCTCGTTACTTTTATCGCCTGTGGCAATTGGCGCCGAAAACGACAGCCGACCATATTCATATGCTCCAAGGAACTGCTCCGCGAGATCGATCAGGATAAACTTGGCTTCGCTGGCTGCTAAGGGGTACTCCTGAGGCATCGGCGTGAAGCCTATCACGTCTTCAAGACGCTTGGGGACCTTCAGAGAGATGCCGGGATAGGCATGGCGCCGGTCGATCCGGTTGAATCGGGCCACATCCACCCACCGGTTCCCGAACAGGGTTTCCAGCGTCTCGCGGGCACGCAGACGTTGGCACTCCCATTCCACCTTGGCATCACTGGGGTACCGAATGGCACAGCGGGCAGGGGGTGCGGAGGAGCTTGCGCTCCAGAGATCATCGGGTGCAGAGAACAGGAGAAAACAGACTACAACGGAGGTGCGCCAACGACACCGGCGGCTTACCAGTGCCTGAATGTCCCAGAATCCAGGTGGACAAAACCCCTGCGGGGATAATAACCCACTCCACCATATCTCATATCGAGCGCAGCCTTCTTGATCACATTTGGGCTAACCCCTGGGATGCGGAGATCTATGGCCCTACCAGACAGATGGAGGCTATGTCTTGCCACCCCCCGCCTCCCTTTTCTTGCCAGCAGTCGATTATACTCAGGCGACCTGAAACCCGATATGACGTGGATTTCGTTGTCCCCTCCCAATCGCTTATCCAGCGCATTCAAAAACTCAATCACCCGAACATCCATCTTGGTCGACCGATTCGCATAATGGCAGCGAAGAAGATGGTCAATGGCGCTCAATGCGTCCGGGTCATATTGGCCGGATGAGTCCCGATAGGCGACCTCCAGCCGCTCGTGGTTGTGAGTATTATACAGGGAGAGTTTCCCCTCTTTCCCCTCCGGGACCGGTGGGACGGCCAAGTCCTGCGCCCACGCCGGCTTGCCGACTAGCAAGAGGGCGGAAGCGAGAGAAGCTTTCAGGAAGGATCTTCGTGTCCAGTGCTGATGAGCCGATTCTGACATCCTGACCTCGACAGATTGCAGATCGAATGGCCATTGTACCGGGAAGCGCACAAGAAGCTAACAGAAAAAGCATGCGAGGGTCAACAGAAAAATGGAGCGGAATGATTATCCTGGAGGGATCGGGCAACCTGACACGGTGAGTCTTGGGCGAACGTCCCCAGACCAACGACCCCGCCTTCGGGACGGACCATCTGGTGTGAGCGCAGCTCTTGCTCTAAGCTGCCCTTAGCGCATCCACGATCTTTAAGCGCGCTGCGCGAACTGCGGGCAGGAACCCGCCCGCCAGTCCCATCGCGAGCGCGAATACGAGCGACTTCCAGACGATCTCCGGCGTAAGCGCGAACCGGAACGCGAGCTCCGAGAACGATTGCCAGTTCATCGTCGAGATCTGTACGAGTTGCATCGCCGAGGCGAGCGCCAGCCCTACCACCCATCCGGCGAGGCCGAGGAAGAGCGCCTCCACGAGGAACGCGACAAGGATCGAGCCGCGCCGAAACCCGAGCGCGCGCAGTACGCCGATCTCCGACGTGCGGGTAGCCACCGCAGCGTACATGGTGATCATTGCGCCGATCATCGCGCCGACCGAGAAGATGACCGAAAGGGTCAGTCCGAGGTAGCTGATGAAGTTCGACATAGCCTGCGACTGCTCTTCGTAGAAGGTCTGCTCGCGCTTTACGTCGAGCGTGAGCCGCGGGTCGGACTCGAGGCGCGGCTTCAGCGCGTCGAACCGCGACGGGTCAGCGAGGCGTGCGGCGACCGACGAGAACGCCGTCCGTCGGAACGCCTGGATCATCTGCTCGCCGTCGCCCCACACCTCGGAGTCGAACGCCGATCCGCCGGCGTCGAATACGCCGACCACCGTCCAGTCGCGGCCCCCAAAGCGCAGCCGTTCACCGATACCCGTGCCGTTGAAGCGCTCGGCGATGCTCCTGCCTACCGCGATCTCGGCGCTGTCCGGCCGAAACATCCGCCCGGAGATCACCCGGATCTGTGGGCGAAGGGTGAGACCCTGCAAGCCCACCCCGCGCACAGTCACGTTGGTCGGCACCCCGGTGTTGCGCTTCGGCTGCGTAATCAGCACGACCACCTCCTTCGACGCCATCCGCACCCCGCCGGGACCGATCGCGATCTCGGGCTGGCTCTCTATGATCGCCGCCTGCGTGCGCGCGACCCCGCTCTGAATCTCGGTGCCGGAGGAGCGGCGCGTGACAAGGATGTTGTTGGGCTGTCCGGTCGCCACGAGCGTTTTCTTGAGTCCGGCATCGAGCATCATCACTGCGGTGAATACAAAGACGACGAGCGCCATCCCACCCGCGGTAAGCGCGGTGGTAAACTTACGAGCCCAGAGGTTACGTACACTATACGCAATGGGAATCGGCATGGGTGCGCCTCCGCGATCACCGGATCGCGCGTAGCCCCTCCGCTATCTTTACCGTCGCCGCCCGCCGCCCTGGCACAATCGCCGCAACGACGCCGACTCCGAGCGCGCAGAGGACCTGCAGCATAACGGTCTGGCCGCTCACCTTGAACACTGGGAACAGTGTGCCCACCTGCGCTGCGAACCAGTCGCTTACCGGGAACGTCAGCGCGATGCCTATTGCCGCTCCGATCGCGGCGATCGCGACCGATTCGCCGAGGATGAGCGCCGCGATGTAGACGGGTGAGAACCCGAGGACTTTGAGCGTCGCGTACTCGCCGAGCCGCTCACGGGCGGTCATCGCCATTGTGTTCGCCATCACCGCGAGGATGATGACGATTACGATGTAGGATACGATCTGGATCGCGACGACAAGCGCCTCGGTCTGCTTGACGAAGCCGATCTGAAACGCGCGCTCGGTTTCGGTCAGCGTCTCGGCGAGCGAGTTTTTGAACAGCGCATCGATTGCGTAGCTCACTTCGGCCACGCGGTCGGCATCCGCGACGTCGACGACATAGACGCCGACTTGATCGGCGTGACTGCGGGAGCGCTTCTTCATCGTCTCGGTGAGATACTCCCAGTGGAAGAACATCTGCGAGGTATCGGTCTTCGCATCGACACCGTCGTAGATGGTGCGCACCGTAAACTCCCAGGTGCCGGGATAGATCGTCCCGCGCAGCGGCAGCACGTCTCCGACCTTGAGGTGGTATGTGCCGGCGAGCTTGCGACCGATGACGGCGCCCTTGCGGTCGCGCAGAAAGGCGGCGAACTCCTGCGGCGCTACGAGGTACTCAGGGTACATGGCCAAATAGGTGCGCGGTTCGATGGCGAACTGCGGGAAGAAGTTCTTGGGGTCCTGATAGATGCCGGCGAACCAAGTCGCATGCGAGACGGAGCGTACGCCGTCGACGGCGCGGATCTGGTCGCGATAGCTGAGCGGTAGCGCGAAGACGAGCGAGATCGCGTTGCGCGTTACGAGCCGCGTCGGCGCCGCGCCCTCCGCGCCGGCGTACCACGCGCTCACGATCGTCTGCAGCAGCCCGAACGACAGGATCGCCACGACCAGCCCGAGCAGCGTGAGCGCAGTGCGCAGCCTGTGGCGCAGCGCGTTGCGGAGGATGAGCTTCAGGAACTGCACCGGGCGATCACCTCAGCGACTGCTCGTGTACATCGACCGCCGTCGACAGCTCGCCCTTGTCGAGATACATGATCGCATGGGCCTGGTCTGCGGCGCGCCGGTCGTGCGTGACCATCACGATCGTCTTGCCGAGGTCGGTGCTCAGGCGGTCCATGAGTTTGAGCACCTCCTCGGCCGAGTGGCGGTCGAGGTCGCCGGTCGGCTCGTCGGCTACGATCAGCCGCGGGTCGGTAATGATCGCGCGCGCGATTGCGACACGCTGCTGCTGCCCACCGGAGAGCTCCGATGGATAGTGCGGCATACGATCCGACAGACCGACGAGCGCGAGCGCCGCTTCCACGTGCTCGCGCCGCTCGCGGCGGGTGAGGCGCGTCAGCGTGAGCGGCAGTTCGACGTTCTCGAAGGCTGTCAGGACCGGTATCAGGTTGTAGAACTGGAAGATGAAGCCGACCGTGCCCGCGCGCCAGTCTGCGAGCGCGGTCTCCGACAGCCGGGTGATGTCGACGCCGTCGAAGAGGATCTGTCCGGCGTCGGGCTTGTCGATACCGGCGATCAGATTGAGCAGTGTCGACTTGCCCGAGCCCGATGGGCCCATCAGGCCTAGGAAGTCGCCCGCGTGCACCTCGAGGGTGATGTCGGTCAACACCGGTACGATCTGTCCGCCGCGCCAGTAGGACTTCGCGACGTTGCGGATGTCGATCAGTGGCAGCGGAGCGACGGTCTCCTGCACTATCGATCGCCTCTCGCCGTCACTTCTTGTTCATCTTGATGCGCGTCCCGTCGGCGAGCTTATCGAGGGGCTTGAGGACGACCTTCTCCCCTGCCGGGACGCCGCTCACCTCGACCAGATCACCGAGCGCGCGGCCGGTCTCGATCTTGGTGCGTATCGCCCTGCCGTCTTTCAGGACAAAGACGACCTTCGCGCCGTCGCGCTCGACGATCGCCTGCCTCGGGACGGCGGTGACCGGCTTCCGATCGGCCGGTGCGACCTCGCGCTCGAGGAACGCGACCTTGGCACTCATGTCGGGCAGTAGGCGCGCGTCGCGGTCCACGAATCCGATCTTTACCATCACCGTCGCCTTCGCGCGATCGATGGTCGGAACGATGCGGTTCACCATGCCGGCAAAGCGTGTGTCGGGCACGGCGTCGAGCTGAATCTCACACGGCTGGTTGACCTTGATCCGGCTGAGCGAGGACTCCGCCACGTCCGCCTCTACTTCGAGCGTCGACATATCGGCCATGGTTAGAACCGCGCCCTTGGTATCGACAGCGCTCGAGAACGGGGTGATATTGTCGCCGACGTTCGCGTTCTTGGTGAGCACTACCCCGTTGAACGGCGCGCGGATCAGTGTCTGGTCGAACGAGACGTCCGCCACCTTCAGGTTCGCCCGAGCGACCGCGATGGCGGCATCACTCGACCGCACCGCCGCGCTCGCCTTGTCGGCCCGCGCTATCGCGGTGTCGAGCTCCAATTCGCTGATAAGCTTGTTCTGGGACAGCTCACGCCAACGCGTCAAGTTACGTTCGGCGTCGCGCAGCTCGGCCTGTGCCTGCTCGAGGTTCGCCTCGGCGACCTTAACGCTCGCCGCCGCCTGCTCGCGGCCCGCTGCGACGTCGCGGCTTTCAATCCGCGCGATGATCTCGTCCTTCTTGACGCGGCTACCTTCCATCACGCCGAGCCATTCGAGGCGTCCCGTCGCCTTTGACGCCACCGCGGCCTTGCGCTGTGCGACGACGTAGCCTGTAGCGTTCAGCACGGTCACCGCCTGTGACGGATACGCGGTCGTGACCGAGGCGGTCTCCACCGTCACAGAACCGCCGAGGCCGCCGGAGAATCCGAGTACTGCCGTAGCGACCAACAGGACGAGGCCCACCGCCCAAGGCCACAGCCGTCGGCGCGCGCGCGGTATGCGGGCCGCAGTTCGGTCGATGCTCAACTTCGAGAGATCGGGACTATCCAAGACACACCTCCGGAGAAGCGCGCCACGAAGGACGGATGCAGGTACTCGCCTCCCTGCCGTCCGCAGCCTACCTGTATCGGTAGGACGTTGCAGAACGAGGACGGACCTCAACGGCTCAGCTGAGGGTGGTTGAGAGCTCATGCAGCAGTCGACCGAGACGAGCGCAGACCGCCTTGGTCCGAATACCCAGTCCGATCAGGCGAGGAAGGGTAAACGGATGTGCGATCAGATATCGCATCAATCGGGGTAGATTTGGTTCCCCCTCTATGCCGAGAAACTGATCGAAGTCGATCGCGAGATCTTCATGGACCGGATCGAGGACGCCACGAATAGCCAGGAAGGGGACAGAATACGCCAAGGCCGCAGACGCGATGGCTGCGCTCTCCATATCCAGGGCCACGGCACCTGACTCCGCCGCCAGTAGGCACTTCTCCTCTGCCGTCCGAACAATCCTATCGACGGTAAGGATTGGGCCGAGATAGTACCGACTACCCGATCGGCGGATAACGGTTATGGCCGCCTCCTGCAAGCCGGAATCGCACGGGAAGCTCTGCGATCCCGATCCCTTCTCCCCGTGCAAGACCTGTCCTGAGCCGCGGCGAAGGATCGCCCGGTCTCCCACAATCAGATCCCCTGTCTGTAACTGAGGGCTCAGTCCGCCTGCGACTCCGAGCGACAAGGCGGCGGTGACAGGCATCTCTTCAAAGAGGTGGCGGGCAGCGGCTTCGGCGTTGTCCGGTCCCACTCCGGTATTGGCCAGCAGGAGATCGCGGCCCTCTATCCCAACCCGGATCATCGAGTTCGATCGATATATTGATCGGCTAGGCGGCTGCAAGGCCGTGGCGATGGGCCTCAACTCTGCCTGAGTCGCCACGAAGATGGCGAGTGGCGCGCCGCGGACCCGGCTAGCCCGAGAGGGTCGCGCCGTCTTCATTGTGGCCGGAGGCGGCCTTCTGGAGAAGGGTGCGATACATGGAAAGGGCCCAGAGCGGAAAGTAGAGACGGTAGAGATGATACCGAAGATAAAAGACGCGGGGGAATCCCGTTCCGGTGAATTCTTGTTCCTCCCATCCGCCATCCGCGCACTGGGTCCGGAGGAGATAGTCGATGCCGTTTCTCACCGCGGAATGCTGTACGCAGCCCGCGTGTAAGAGCCCCAAGAGCGCCCAGGCGGTTTGCGAAGGGGTACTTGGGCCCTGGCCGGCTGTTTGTGGATCCTCGTAAGAATGGCACGATTCGCCCCATCCACCGTCGGGGTTCTGGTGGTCGACGAGCCAGTCAACGGCTCGCCGGATGTACGGCTGGTCCATCGGCTCTCCGATGGCTTGAAGGCCCGCCAGAACCGCCCAGGTCCCGTAGATGTAATTGACTCCCCATCGACCAAACCAGCACCCTTCAGGCTCCTGCTCCCGTTTGAGGAATGCGATAGCGCGCTGAGCCGCGGGGGTTGTGCGGGTCCAACCCAGGTGGCCAAGCATCTCGATCATCCGTCCGGTCAGATCCGCCGTGGACGGATCGAGCAGTGCCTTGTGGTCGGCGACGAGGAGCTCGTTCAGGAACAGCTTGTTGTTATCTTTGTCGTATGCTGCCCAGCCTCCATCACTTGACTGCATCGGGAGGACCCACCTGAGGGCCTGATCGAGCGCTGCACCTTTCGCCGCCTGATTGGGGAGAATGGTCTTAATCAGGGCGGTCATCACTACCGCACTGTCGTCGACATCCGGGTAAAACTCGTTTTCGAACTGAAAGTACCAGCCGCCTGGCTCGGCGTCCGGAGCCTTTACCTTCCAATCCCCTACGCTTCGGGTCTGTTTCGAGAGGAGCCATTCGCATGCGCTGACCAGGGTGGAGTGGTCGGCGGGGAGTCCCGATGCGGCAAGTGCATTCACCGCCAGGCAGGTATCCCAGATAGGGGAGAGACATGGCTGCACGTGAAGGGTACGATCGTCTTCTACTTCAAGCGCTTCGATCTGCTTGAAGGCACTGGCCACCAAAGAGTGCTCGACCTCATAGCCCAGACAGCGAAGCGCGATGATCGAGTTCGCCATTGCCGGATAGATCCCGCCAAGGCCGCCTTCCCCCATTCGTCTAAGCATCCAAGCCGTGGCCCGCTCCATTGCCGCCTGGCGGAGGAATGAGATTGGACGCCACTCATACCAGTGGAGCAGCCGGTCGGCGGCCAGGAAAAGGTTTCGCTTCGAAAACAGCCTTGAATCTCCAGGAAACCAGTCGGCATGCTTCGGCCTGGGCTCCACACGAAGCTCCATGAGATCAGCCCCGGCCGGGACCGGTGTCACCGGCTTATGGGCAAAGATAATCATCAAAGGGGTGAGCACGGTCCTGGACCAGTAGGAGATCTCATGCATATTGAAAAACGAATGCTTGGGCAGGAGGAACAGTTCGATGGGCATGGCCGGGACGTCGTGCCAATCAAACTGGCCAAAGAGGGCGAGAGCAAACCTGGTGAAGACGTTGGCCTGCGTGAGGCCGCCCTGCTCAAGAATCACCTCTCGGGCTCGTCGCATGAACGGCTCCTCACTGGAGTGGCCGCAGAGCTTGAGCGCAAAATAGGCCTTGACCGTGGTGCTCAGGTGGCTTGACCCGCCATGATAGAGGTTCCAGCCGCCATCGGGCAGTTGCGTGTCGAGTAGGTAGGCTGCGGCCTTACGCTGCTTGGTCTTGTCCACCTTGCCGAGCAGGTAGCGGAGCATGATGTACTCGGAGGTGAGTGTGGAGTCGGCCTCCAACTCCGCCACCCAGAAGCCTGCAGGATCTTGCATGGCCAGGAGCCGAGACCGGGCCTGTTCGATCGCCTCGTCAAGCGGGCCCCTGTCGGCCCGAGGGTCGGTCCTCATCATCTCAATTTGCCAATCTCTTTCAGATGGCACCGGCATAGCGCTTACTCCAAAAAGTTCCAGATGGCCATCCTGAGCATGTCTTTCGGGCTGTTTCGGAGCCCGCGGACGACAGAAGCCTCGAAGCCGGAGTGCATCTTGCAGTTGTAACAGCGCCGGTCCTGGCGGGACTCCCAGTAGTCCCAATCCATGCCTTGCCAGAACTCCTCAAACGTCCGGAAGTATTTCTCCCCGATGAGATAGCAGGGCCCCCTCCAACCTTCGGGGGTAAAGGTGACAGTACTCCACGGGGAGCAAGGGTACTCGCGCAGGCCGGCCGCAAATTCGAGGAACATCGGGGTGGAGATAAGTCGATACTGTTTCGACAGTTCGAGAACCTTTTGGAACTTTTGGTGGATCTCCTCGCGAGCCAGGAAGAAATCAGACTCGGCTGAGGCATAGCTATACCCAGGCGAGAGGAGCATCCCATCTACCTGGTGCTCTCGCAGCAGGCGGCACAGCGCCTCGATCTCGTCAAGATCGGTCTCCTTGAAGACCGTCGTATTTGTCGTCACCCGGTAGCCGAGCCGCTTGCCTTCCTTGATCATGTCGAGCGCCTTATCGAAGACACCTTCCCTATCGCAGACCTGGTCGTGGGTTCGCCTAAGTCCATCCAGATGGATGTTGATAGTGAGCCGATTGTGCGGTGCGATCAGGCCGTAGACGGTTCGATCAAGCATCAACCCGTTGGTACACAGGTAAACGTGTCGCTTGCGGGCAATCATCCCCTCCACCAACCCTTTCAGTTCAGGGTAGATGGTGGGCTCCCCGCCGCAGATCGAAACGACCGGAGCGCCAGAGTCATCCGCCGCCTTCAGGCACTCCTGAAGCGTCAACCGATCCTCGATTTTCCCGGTGTGCCGCTCAACGGCGCAGCCTAGACAGGCCAGGTTGCAAGTGTACAGCGGTTCGAGCATGAGGACGAACGGATATCGAGTGTTCCCTTTGAGCCCGTGGCGAATCTGGTGTTTGAGCATATCCGTCGTGATGTGCAACGGAAATCTCATAATAGCGCTCCACGACTGACACGCCTGTGGGCTGCCGACCACTGCCAGTAGCGTATGAAGACCATCCAAGTGATTGGGATGTACAGTAAGGCTCCGGTTATTCCAGACAGCAACTCGCCAACGGCAAAGGTCATCGAGCGGCTAAAGACTAGAATCAGATAGTAGAGTATGACGCCACACTCGATCAGTTTCACCCCTCGGTCTAAGGTCGGCTCTGCCGCCAGCGTAGAATCGATCTGTTGAAAGAGGGCGATTGTCACAAATCCCACAACTGCCCACCCAAAGAGGTTGATAAGCGGCACGCCAAAGTAGAGCCCGGATTCCGAATATTCGTAGATCTTTCCATGGATGCTGCTGTCAGATAGCATGCCAGAAACGCAAGCGACAAGGGATTGGATCGCTTCCGCCATTCAGCTCCCTCGTAGCAACCAGCCCACTGACATCCAGCATCAGAAATGTAGCAAAATGTCATCCTGAATCCTGCGTAAATGATTAGGGGCTCAGTAGTGGGTCAGTGGGTTAGGGGCGAAGTCGAAACCCAGCCTTCTGAGTTTCTCCGGCCATTGGAACGAATAACCACCCCAAGGGTAGGAGGCACACTAAATCGTAGACCTACCACATTGTGGCAATATAGGCCACCAAGACCGATCGGCCATTGGCCGTTAACGCGCAATTCTTATCAGATGTATCACATCCACCCTGGCGCTGGCAACCTTAAAAAGGGAAAATAGGGACAGACACTATTATTACGAGGAGCATAAAACAGATTGCACTCTCGCACAACATCTCCAGCAACTTCCCCCTTTACGAAAGGGGGGTAAGCTATTTTATGCTCTGAGTAATAAGTAGTTACCTTGCATCTGCAAAAGGCGGCGGTGCATCAGGTGGGAAGGCGGGGGACGTTCCTTTTTCCAGCAGGACTATATGTCTATACGGGCAGCGCTCATCGCCCCTTGAAGAAGGTATCTATGTCCTCAATGACGCGGTCTTGCATCTGAACCGTCAGCTCCGGGTAGACGGGTAGTGCCAGGGTCTCGCGAGCGGCCCGCTCGGCCTCCGGGAAATCTCCCTCCCGATACCCGAGGAACGCGAGGCATGCCTGCATGTGAAGCGCCTTGGGGTAGTAGACAGCCGTACCGATCCCCCGAGACGCGAGGAAGCGGTGGAGCTCATCCCGTCGGCGTGTCCGGACGACATACTGATTGAAGACGTGATGCTCGGCCTTCGGCGTGTCGGGTAGAGTAAGCGCATCGGAACAATCGAGATTGAGCCGCCGAAACGCATCATTGTAACGGTTGGCGTGGGCGCGCCTGGCCTCGACCCACCCCTCGAGATGCCTGAGTTTCACCAGGAGGACGGCAGCCTGAATCTCATCCAATCGGAAATTTCCACCCACCCTCGAATACTCATAGAGACTTTCGCTCCCCTGCTGCCTGAGGCTCCTGAGAATTTCTGCCAATCTCGGATCGCTGGTCAGCACCATGCCGCCATCGCCAAATCCACCCAGATTTTTTGTCGGGTAGAAAGAGAGGCAGCCGAGCGTTCCCATTCCGCCTGCCTTCCCGCCCTCAGCCGTCCGGGCGCCGATCGCCTGAGCGGCATCTTCGATGATGGCGAGGTGGTGTTGCGCCGCCAGCGTACGGAGTGGCTCCATCTCTGCGCAGCGGCCGAACAGGTGGACGGGGAGGAGTGCCTTGGTCCGACGTGTGATCCGATCCTGCACCTGAGAAGGTTCCAGATTGAAGCTGGTAGGGTCGATGTCGATGAAGACCGGGCGCGCCCCAGCCCTGACGATAGAGCCGGCAGTCGCAAAGAAGGTGTACGGAGTGGTGATGACCTCGTCGCCCGTACTGAGGCCGAGTGCCATGAGGGCGATCAGGAGGGCATCGGTACCGGATGAGACCCCCACGGCATAGGTGGCTCCGCAGGTACGAGCGATCGCCTGTTCCAGGGCAGCCACCTTCGGGCCGAGGATGAAATGCTGACTTTCGTAGACTGCATCTAATTCGGCACGCACCTCATCCTTGATCGTGAGGTACTGCGCGCGAAGGTCCAGGAGCGGCACGTTCAAATCTTTTCCCCCAGATGAGACCTACCAAAGGCAAGGAAGACGTTGATGATTCACCGTGAAGGTTGGCCGTCCACAGCCGCTGAGAAGTCCATAGGGTAGACCATCAGCGACGATCCATCGATCAGGGGTAGCGAGCTAGAGCAGACCTATTTCTACCCAACACAGAACCGGGTGTCAACCAGAATTTATGTTGGACCCCCATTTTTTGCTTGCAATTTTGTCGAAACGCGGTATAACGCGCTTGAGCAATGACGCACCACGGAGGTGGGGCATCGATTATCAACTTTCGTGAAGGGGGGCAGATCGTTGCAAGCACTCGGGAAACACCTGTTGGTGGAGCTACACGGTTGTAGCCCAGAGTTGCTGAAAAAAGTCGATGTTATCAAGGGGATCCTGGTTTGTGCGGCGAACGCCTGCAAGGCTACAATCGTTGATACCTCCTTCCATGAGTTCAATCCTTTCGGTGTGAGCGGTGTTGTGGTGATTGCTGAATCTCATATCTCTATCCACACCTGGCCCGAGTATGGGTATGCGGCGGTTGACATCTTCACCTGTGGAGATGTCATTAAGCCCGATGTGGCGGTGGAGTACATCGCCACCCGGCTTCAGTGCAAAAAGCCGTCGGTCGTTGAGGTGCGGCGGGGCATCATGCCCGGTCACCACGGGAAGCTTGCCCACAAATTGAGTGCGTCCACGGAGAAGGCTGTCGATGCCGATCAAGAACTCTCGCTGGTTCATTGAAGCCTTGAGCCCTGAGGAGGGGCATCTGCACGGGATTCGACGAGTCCTATTTTCCACGCAGACCCCCTTTCAATCTCTCGATATCATGGAGCTTGGCAGCTACGGGAAGGCCCTTATCCTTGACGATAAGGTTCAGTCGAGTATCCTCGATGAGTTCATCTACCACGAGACATTAGTCCATCCGGCAATGTTCAGTCATCCCGCGCCCAAAAAGGTATTTATCGTGGGCGGCGGGGAAGGGGCCACATTGCGGGAGGTCCTCCGCCATCCCACTGTGGAGCGGGCCCTGATGGTCGATATCGATGAGGAGGTTGTCACCCGGTGTAAGGAGTTGCTGCCCGAATGGCACAGGGGCGCCTTCGACGATCCGCGCACCGAGCTCCGCTTCCTTGATGCCAGACGATACTTGGAGGAGACAGACGAGCGGTTCGATGTGATCATCATCGACATCTCGGAGCCGGTTGAAGAGGGCCCGGCATATCTCCTCTTTACGCGGGAGTTTTATCAAATCGTGCACCGATGCCTGACGGATCAGGGGATCATCGCGCTGCAAGCGGGTTCGGTCAGTCTCTCCAACCTGGCCTGTTTTACCGCCATCCACGAGACCTTGCGGACCGCGTTCCCCGTAGTGGCCCCCTACTGGGCCAGCGTCCCCAGCTTTGCCCTTCCCTGGGGATTCGCCGTGGCCTCCAAGCGGCCTGACCCACGAGCGCTGGGACCGGATACTATCGATCGCCTCATCGCCGAACGGATCGGGCCTGACCTGCGATATTACGATGGTCCTACGCATCAGATGTCTTTTCTCCTCCCAAAGTATGTGCGCCGGCACCTTGAGGAAGAGAAGCGGATCATCGAGGACAACCACCCCCTCTTTACCTTCCACTAAAAAGCCAGGGGCTAGGGTAGAGGGTTGAGAGTGGAGGGTCCAGTATTCAAGATCAGTACGAATCGAAGTTATTCCACCGGGACTCATCCCTTCATTCTTTCCGCTTTCCTTCCCTATACCCTATACCCTCCACCCTGCCTTACTCTTGATGGTTCCTGAGCGACAGTACAAGACGCCCCTCTTCGACGCGATGGTCAACCTCGCGGAGAGTCGAAAGATCTCGTTCCATACCCCGGGGCACAAGAGCGGCAAGGGTATCTCTACGCGCTTTCGAAAGTTCGTCGGCCCTAAGATCTTTACCATTGACCTGACAACGCTTGATGAAGTCGATTGCCTGCAACGGCCGGTGGGGGTCATTAAGGAGGCCCAGGAGTTGGCCGCCGAGGCGTATGGAGCTGATCACTCCTTCTTCCTGATCAACGGGACCACCGGTGGTAACCATGCGATGATTCTGTCTACCGCCAGTCCTGGGGACGAGATTCTCATCGCAAGGAATGCCCATAAATCGATCTTGACCGGGATTATCCTCAGCGGCGCGACACCGCGGTTCTTCCTGCCGGCCTTCGATCAGGATTTGGGCATGCTGTTAAACGTGACGGTTGAAGGGGTGGAACGCGCTATGGCGCAGTATCCAAAAGCGAAGGTCCTCTCCCTCACCAGCCCCAATTACTACGGGGTGGCAGCAGACTTGCGCGCCATCGTCTCCCTCGCCAAGCGCCGGGGAATCCTGGTCCTGGTGGATGAGGCCCACGGTCCCCACCTCCATTTTCACCAGGGGCTGCCCACGTCGGCGCTCGACGCTGGAGCCGATCTCTGCGTTCAGTCCACCCATAAGATCCTGGGGGGGATGACCCAGTCCTCCATGCTGCACCTGAAAGGTCGAGATATCGATTACCCCAGGGTTGTGAAGCTGTTACTTCTCCTTCAGAGCACCAGCCCCTCCTACATTCTGATGGCCTCGTTGGATCTGGCCAGAATGCAGATGGCGACCGAAGGAGAGAAGCTCTTAGGCAAAGCGATCGATCTGGCGCAAGACGCGAGATGTCGCATCAATCGGATCTCTGGCCTGTCCTGTTTTAGCGAGGCTGATCTGCGCGGCAGTGATTTCTTCCTGGATGTGACGAAACTTACCATCTGCGTCAAGGGGCTCGGCCTCAGCGGGTTCGAGGCCTCTGCCATCCTGAATACCGAGTTCGGCATCCAGGTGGAGATGGCCGATCTGTGTAATATCCTGGTGATCGTCAGTATCGGGGACAGAAGGGATGACTTGGATCAACTGGTAGCGGCGCTGGACAGCTTGGCGGGGCGCGGCACCCGCCCCCGGGATCGGCGAGCCGTCCCCTCCCTGCTTCCGCCACTGGGTCAACAGTTCCATCTGTCTCCACGGGACGCCTTCTTTGCCCCCTCGGAATATCTGCCGCTGACGAAGGCGAAGGGGCGAACCAGCGCTGATATTGTGACCATCTACCCCCCCGGCGTGCCTGTCCTTGTGCCCGGCGAAGAGGTGGGATCTTCGGCGATCGACTACCTGCGCTCGCTCGCCTCTCATGGCGCAAGGATCGACGGGGTCCTGGAATTGGATGAACCGCAAATTCGCGTCCTGCGCGATTGAGCCGACCTCTTTGAACTTTCCCATTGCTTTTTTACGAGCTTTTCCGTATATTTTGCCGTCTGAGTTTCCCGAGGCACCGCGTCCCCTTGAAGAGACGGGTAAAGCATCATGAAAAAAACCGTAAGATGGAAGATCTTCTCCCTTCTGCTGGTGACGGTGATAGCCGGCTACTATCTCTTTCCCACGCTATCAGGCCGGTCGTCACTCCCTTCGCTATTGCCTCCGTTGCTTCCGCGGGCTGAACGGCTCAATCTTGGGCTCGATCTACAGGGGGGGATGCACCTGGTCCTTGAGGTTGTCACCGAGAAGGCAGTAGAAAACACCGTTGACCGGCTGATTACCGAATTGCGCCGGGAAATCGAGAAGGAAAAGATCGCAGTCGAGCAGATGACCCGCGAGGGGATCGACCGTATCAGAATCAGGCTTCAGGCGAAGGAAGGTATGGATGGCTTGCGCCGTATCCTGAAGAGCTATAGTAACCTGCAACAGTCCGGCGGGGCTGATCCGGCTGAACTCAGCCTGAGCCTTACATCGAGTGAAATAAAGCGGATCCAGGAATCCACTATTCAACAGAGCCTGGAAACCATCCGGAATCGCGTCGATCAGTTTGGCGTGGCCGAGCCTCACATCATACAGGAAGGGGACCGACGGATCATAGTCCAGCTTCCAGGCATCAAGGAGCCGCAGCGGGCGATCAATCTGATCGGCAAGACCGCCCTTCTGGAGTTTAAGATGGTGGCGGAGGATGCCAATATTGCTGAGGCTGTGGCGGGAAAGGTCCCGGAGGGCGGCGAGCTTCTCTATATACGCCGTACGGAGGAGGGGGAAAATGTGAGTAAAACCCCCCTTGTCGTGCAGAAGCGAGCCGTCCTGACGGGTGATCTGCTCACCTCGGCTCAGGTACAGATCGAGGGCCAGACCAATCAGCCGGTGGTCTCGATCGCATTTGATCGGGAGGGTACCCGCCTCTTTGGCGAGGCCACGGCGGCCAACGTCGGCCGACGCATGGCCATCGTTCTGGATGACACCATCTATTCGGCGCCGGTCATCAGGGAGAAGATCCCCGGCGGCAAGGCCCAGATCTCCGGTAGCTTCACCATGGAGGAGGCCAGAGATCTGGCGATCGTGCTGCGTGCCGGCGCGCTTCCCGCGCCCGTCAACATCATTTCGAATCTGACGGTTGGTCCATCGTTGGGCCAGGACTCCATCGAAAAGGGTATGCGGGCCGCGATTTTAGGCGGCGCCCTCGTCATTGTCTTCATGGCGGTCTACTACAGGTTGTCCGGGGTCATCGCCAACTTTGCGCTGCTCTTAAATCTCATCTGGCTGGTGGGGGCCTTGGCCAGCCTCAGGGCCACGCTGACGCTCCCCGGCATTGCGGGCATCATCCTTGGAATCGGGATGGCGGTGGACTCGAACGTGCTGATCCTGGAGCGGATCCGTGAAGAACTCCGATTGGGGAAGGGGGTCCGGTCGGCCATTGACGGGGGCTACGACAAAGCCTTCCTCACCATTATCGACTCCCATGTGACGACGTTGATTACCGCGTTTGCGTTGTTTTTGTTCGGGACGGGGCCGGTGAAAGGCTTCGCGGTCACCCTGAGCCTCGGGGTAATTTTCAACCTGGTGACGGCATTGACGGGGACCAGGGTAGTCTACGACTGGATGACCCAGCGGTGGAACCTGAAAACCCTTAGCATCTAAGGAAGTTCACAGTTCATAGTTCAAGGGTTCGTGGTTAGAAACTCCCTGAACTATGAACTGTGAACTATGAACTAGCCATGATGGAGATTCTCGGTAAGACAAAGGTCGATTTCGTTGCCTGGCGGAGGACTGCGTTCACGGTTTCGGCAGTTCTGTGCCTTCTCGGAATTGTCTCGATCATTCAGATCGGGCGCGGCGCGGCTAATCTCGGAATTGACTTCGCCGGCGGCACCTCTGTTCAGCTCAAGTTCAGCAAGCCGGTAGATCTTGGTCGGGTCAGAACGCTGCTGGCAGAGAGTGGCCTGAAGGATAGTGAGCCCCAGCAGTTCGCCGGTGGGGACCGCATCATGGTTCGCTTGAAGCGGGCAGAGGGTAGTCAGGCCGGAATGGCCCAGCGGGTGCAGGACATCTTCTCGAAAGGGTTACCTGATAATCCGTTCGTGGTGGAGGGGACGAATGAGGTCGGGCCAGCCATAGGAAAGGACCTCCAAAAAGCTGCTCTGTGGGCTATTGCCTTTTCCATGATCGGCATCATCGCCTATATTGCCTGGCGCTTCGAGTTCAAGTTCGGGATAGCGGCGGCCATCGCCACCCTGCATGATGTCCTGGCTGTTCTAGGGTTTTTTTATGTGTTGAACGGGGAGATCACCCTCCTCATCATCACTGCGTTGCTCACCCTCGCCGGATATTCGCTGACAGATACCGTAGTGGTCTTCGACCGGATCCGTGAGAATCTTCAAGGCCGACGGAAAGAATCGCTGGGAGACGTCATCAACATGAGTATCAATGAGGTCTTGAGCCGAACTATTGTGACGTCGCTCACAGTCCTCCTGGTCTTGCTAGCCCTCTTCATGCTAGGTGGGGAGGTGCTCCACGATTTTTCACTTGCACTGATCGCCGGTGTCTGCGTTGGCACCTACTCTTCCTGGTTTGTAGCCTCCCCCATTGTCTATGAGTGGCGTACGTGGGAGCGATCCAAGCTGAAAGCTCCCGTCAAGGCCAAGGTCAAGGGATAAACGGAAGCCGCAGACCCCCGATGTGGGTACGCTTCGTCTTTTCCCTTGACAACTCAACTCGCCATAAGGTAGTACCTCAAATAAGGCTGGGATTGGTGCGACACAGTTGTCAGTTCCAAACGCCAGGTTTCGCGTTCCACGCTGTGGACCTGTGAGGTGTGAGATGCCACCTGGGACATGGAACGGCTTTTTAGTCTTGAACCCGGAACCTTGAACCTTGAACCTTGAACCCGGAACCTCTCATTCGCATCGGGGCATTGCCGAGGCGATATTCCGTGAGAGCGCTGAGCTCAAGCTAGCCTTCCTGGAAGGCCACCTGGACCTGGTGGTCCGTGTGGCGGTAGCCATTGCGAAGGCCCTGCGGGCCGGAAGGAAGATCTTGATCTTCGGAAACGGCGGAAGTGCGGCCGACGCCCAGCATATTGCAGGTGAGCTCGTGAACCGTTTCCTGCTCGATCGGCCGGCGCTACCTGCCATCGCTCTGACGACCGATGGCACCGTTCTGACCAGCATCAGTAATGATCGGGACTACGCTCAGGTCTTTGCGCGCCAGGTTGAAGCCTTGGGCTCTGCCGGCGATGTTGCCATTGGGATCAGTACCAGCGGCCAGTCCTCCAGTGTCGTGTGCGGGATAGAAACGGCAGGCAAGATGCAGCTCTGTACAGTTGCGTTCGCCGGCGGGGATGGGGGAAAGCTCGCCGGGCTGGCAGATTATGCATTCGTGGTCCCCTCTCGATCAACACCCAGGATACAGGAAGTCCACGCGACGCTTGGGCACGCCCTCTGTCAACTGGTTGAAACCGATCTGTTCGGCACGTCGTAGATAAAGGGGAACTCATGGAAAGAGGGAAGAAGTGGGTCGCTCTCATCGCGTTGAGTATCCTCTTTGCCGCCAGTATGCCGGCTTGGGCGAGGTCTTCGCGCCCTGCGAGGGGTCGAGAAGATCTTGCCCTACCATCGGCTTCGAGCCTGCCTGTGCGTCGCACACGGATAAGTCTCACCGCGAATCTGTCTGTACCGACACGGCAGACAGATCGGTGGGGCGCTACCTCTGACCTCGGCTGGTTTCTGGCCGATCCTGAGCAGTTAAGTGCAGCGTCAGCGCTGTTGATGGATGCCGACACAGGCGCGATCCTGTTTGCCAGGCATCACATGGAGCGGCGTTCCCCGGCCAGCACCACAAAGATCATGACGGCGCTCCTCATCCTGGAGGAGGGGCGACTGGACGAGAAGGTGGTCATCACTGAGCGGGCGGCTGCCGTCACGGGGACTGGACTTGGGCTCAGACGCGGCCAGCAGATCACGCTCAGAGACCTATTGTGGGCGATTCTGATCAAATCTGCGAACGATGCCGCGTTGGCGGCGGCCGAACATATCGGCGGGAGCGAAGAGGGGTTTGTCTCCCGGATGAATGCGAAGGCGGGCTCTCTCGGGATGGAGGGAACACATTTTACGAATCCCCACGGACTTGACAACCCGGATCACTACTCGACCGCCTATGACTTGGCGATCCTCGCCCGCCAGGCGTTGCGTAATCCGACATTCGCCCGTATGGTGCAGACCCGGGAGGCTCATCTCGCTATCCTGACGGGGCGGAACGGAAAGGTGGTAAAGCGGATGGTGATTCGAACCCATAATCAGCTTCTCGGACAGTTTGCCGGTGCGGATGGCGTCAAGACCGGCTATACCGAACAGGCTGGTCGCTGTCTCGTAGCGTCGGCTACGCGGGGCGACCATCGACTGATCACTGTTCTCCTCAACGATTCCCGTCGGTGGGCCGAGGCCGCAGCGCTGCTGGAGTATGGTTTTGCCGCCCTCGGCGGGCGGGCGCCCAGCCTTGGGGTTTCCGATGGGGGTTCTACCGATACGCCAAGAGGCGAAGGGGGCTGAGGCTACCTCTCCGCCGTTGGCCTGCAGTTCCACTCACCCCAGGGTTAGGGTATAGGGTGTAGGGTATTAGGACAAGGCAACCCCGAAATATCACTACCTCCTCAACCCTGGATCCTCAACTCTCCATCGTGATCCTTACACCCTTCACCCTACACCCTGTGCTGATACGCTGAGGGGGTATTTGATGGTGGCTAATACCGACGGACGTCCTACAGAGCGAGATGCCTGGTTGGCGCTCGGTCTGATCCCCGAGGTTGGTGCGGCGACGTTTTACCGCTTGGTGCAGGGGCTTGGGTCAGCCGAGGCCGTGCTCAGGGCAAAGGCCGGGGCGCTCGAGCAGGTTCCAGGTATCAGCCAGCAGGTCGCGCGAGCAATCGTCTCCTTTCCCTGGCAGGATGCCCTTGACCGGGAGCTGCGAGTGATCGAGACACGAGGTCTCGGCCTCATACGGTTCGGTGACGAGGGGTACCCTGAGCTGCTGGCAGCCATCCATTCCCCTCCGCCGATTCTCTATGTGCGGGGCACAATTGAACCGGAAGATCGGGTGGCTGTCGCGATTGTCGGTTCCCGACAGGCCAGCCAGTACGGTAGCGCAATGGCCGAGCAAATCAGCGGGGAGCTCGCAGAGCGCGGGGTGACGA
This sequence comes from Candidatus Methylomirabilis limnetica, assembly GCF_003044035.1. Taxonomy (NCBI): domain Bacteria; phylum Methylomirabilota (SeqCode); class Methylomirabilia (SeqCode); order Methylomirabilales (SeqCode); family Methylomirabilaceae (SeqCode); genus Methylomirabilis (SeqCode); species Candidatus Methylomirabilis limnetica. The sequence goes on along the minus strand of NZ_NVQC01000017.1, from coordinate 62,236 downwards.
TCGTGAGCGGAATGGCCCGTGGAATAGATGCGGCAGCGCATCGTAGCGCGCTGCGCGCTGCCGGCCGGACCATTGCGGTGTTGGGATGCGGACTTGGGGTGACCTATCCCCCCGAGCACGCAGAACTCGCCGACCAGATTGCCGAACAGGGCGCCCTGATCAGCGAGTTTCCCATCTTCACGCCGCCCAAGCCTGGACACTTCCCGCAGCGTAACCGGATCATCAGCGGTCTGGCGCGCGGTATAGTGGTGATTGAAGCCGGACTGAAGAGCGGGGCTATGATAACGGCTAACTACGCGCTAGAGCAGGGGCGTGAAGTCTTCGCTGTTCCCGGGCAGGTTACATCCCGATCCAGTCGCGGGTGCCACCAGCTTATCAAGGCGGGTGCGAAACTGACGGAAGGCTGGGAGGATATCTTGGAGGAGATTGAGCTACAGATGACTCCTGGATCGCAGGTCGTGCGAGATCCGACCCCTGTCAGCCGTTCCCTTGCGCAGGAAGAGATCCTGATCATTGATGCCATGGAGGCCGGGCCCATGCAGATCGATGACCTGATCGGCCGGACTCAGCTTCCGGCCGGACAGATGGCCTCACTGCTGCTGTCACTGATGCTGAAGGGCATGATTGAGGAGCTACCAGGGAAAAGTTTTGCGAAGCGGCTCAGGCCCCCGCACGGGGCAGGGTCTAGGGTATAGGATCTAGGGTACAGGGTAGAGGGTATAGGGGGCGCCTACGTAATCCTTTACCCTAAACCCTATACCCTCTACCCTAGTCTTTAAGGAGGAACAACAGAGCGTGCCTAAGTCATTAGTGATTGTCGAGTCGCCTGCAAAGGCCAAAACGATCGGTAAATATCTCGGGGAGGCGTTCGTCGTGACGGCCTCGATGGGCCATGTCCGCGATCTGCCCGCTAAGTCGCTGAGCGTTGACGTAGAGCACGACTTCGCCCCGCAGTACGAGATCATTGTGGGCAGAGAGAAGGTCGTATCGGCCCTGAAGAAGGCGGCCAAGACGGCTGACGCCATCTATCTTGCGGCCGATCCGGATCGGGAGGGAGAGGCTATCTGCTGGCATCTCAAGCAGGAGCTTGGCGCTACCAAGAAACCTGTCCACCGCGTGACCTTCAACGAGATTACGAAGCACGCGGTGCAGGAGGCGTTCAATCATCCGTCCATAATAGACCAGCGGCTGGTGGATGCCCAACAGACCAGAAGGATTCTGGATCGTCTGGTTGGCTACCAGATTAGTCCGATCCTCTGGGACAAGGTGAAGCGCGGCATTTCTGCCGGCCGAGTTCAGTCGGTAGCCCTTCGTCTCATCGTTGATCGAGATCGAGAGATCAGGGCGTTCGTCAAGGCCGAGTACTGGTCGGTCGATGTCTCCCTGGCAGGCCGTACCCCCCCGCCGTTCGTGGCAAGGCTCCATAAGATCGACGGCGAACGGGTGAACCTGTCTAATCAGGAGGAGACCGACGCTGTTAGCGATCAGCTATCATCTGTCAGCTATCAGGTAGCGGACCTGACCAGGAAAGAGAAGCGTCGCAACCCGGTCCCGCCGTTTACGACCAGTAAGCTGCAGCAGGAATCCGTCCGAAAGCTTCGCTTCACAGCTAAGCGGGCGATGCAGATCGCTCAACAACTCTACGAAGGGATCGAGATCGGAGAGGAGGGCGCCGTTGGTCTTATCACCTACATGCGGACTGACTCGGTCCGCGTCTCTGGAGAAGCCCAGGCCGAGGCGGCCCGCTATATCTCCGAACGGTTCGGTCAGGCGTTTGTGCCCGAGCGGCCCCCGGTCTACCGCAGCGGCCGTGGCGCCCAGGAAGCCCACGAAGCGGTTCGCCCGACCTCAGTCTATCGGGATCCGGCATCGCTCCGTAGGTTTCTTACGAAGGATCAACTCGCCCTCTACAGCCTGATCTGGAACCGCTTCGTTGCGTCTCAGATGCCGCCGGCTCTCTACGACGTAACCACTGTTACGATCCAGGGTGGGCGGTTCACGCTTCGGGCAAGCGGTCGGCACCAGCGGTTCGCCGGATTCATGCAGGTCTACATCGAGGGGAAGGATGAGGCGTCAGAGACCAAGCCGGCGGAGGCCAAGGACGAAACGGCTGAAGAGACGGCCGTCGAGGAAGAGGCCGAATTAGCGATACCTCCTCTCGAGGTTGGGGAACAGTTGCGGTTGCTCGATGTGACCCCTGCCCAGCACTTTACGCAGCCGCTGCCCCGCTACACAGAGGCGACCCTGGTGAAGGAGTTGGAGGAACAGGGGATCGGACGCCCCAGCACCTACGCGGCCATCCTGAGTGTCATCCAGAACCGCGACTATGTGGTGAAGGCGCAGGGTAAATTCCGGCCCACTGAGCTCGGCGGGATCGTCGTCGATCTGTTGGTGGAAAGCTTCCCTCATGTGATGGACTATGAGTTCACGGCCAGGATGGAGACCACCCTGGATGAGATCGAAGAGGGGCAGAAGAACTGGATTGAGGAGATGCATCGCTTCTATGGGCCCTTTTCCCAATGGGTGAAGGAAGCCGCAGTCGGAATGCGGAATATCAAGGCGATGGAGGAAAAGACCGACGAGATCTGCGAGCGGTGCGGCAATAAGATGGTGATTCGCTGGGGCCGGTTCGGCCGCTTCCTGGCCTGCACCAATTACCCTGAGTGCAAGGGAACCCGCGAATTGCCGCCAGAGCTCAAAGAGGAGAACGGGATCGAGGATGAGGTTAACGCCTCCGGCGAGGCCAAGGCAGAACCATGCGACAACTGCGGACGGCCTATGGTGATGAAGCGCGGTAGATTTGGAGCCTTCCTGGGTTGCTCCGGATACCCTGAGTGTAAAACAATCCGGAAGCTCTCGCAGACGGAGGCTTCGAGTGCGCGGCCTGCGCCGCAGCCGACTAATGAGGTCTGTGACAAGTGCGGTAACCCGATGGTGCTGCGGGAGGGGCGATTCGGCCGCTTCCTTTCGTGCGGGAGCTACCCGACCTGCAAGAACATACGGCCCATCTCTATTGGGGTCAACTGTCCGCAATGCACGAGCCCTCTCTCGGAGCGACGCACCAAACGGGGCCGAGTCTTCTATGGGTGCACCGCGTATCCCAAGTGCGCCTTTGCCCTATGGGATCGTCCGGTCCAGGAACCCTGCCCACGGTGCGGGGCCGCATTCCTGGCAGAGAAGAAGCTGAAGGGCGGCGGGGTCTCGATCCGTTGTGTGACCGAAGGATGTGCCTACGTACGGGAGACCGATGCGGCGGTAAAGGCGAACGCGTGATCGATGTTGTCGTAGTTGGTGGAGGTCTAGCCGGAAGCGAAGCGGCCTGGCAGGCGGCGGAGCGGGGCGCCAGTGTGCGCCTCTACGAGATGCGGCCGGTGAGTTCCACCCCTGCCCACAAGACCGACCGGCTGGCCGAGTTGGTGTGCAGCAACTCCCTGAAGTCTGATTCGCCGGATGATTGCCACGGCCTGCTGAAACGGGAACTCACCTCGTATGGGTCGGTCATCATGGCTGCCGCCAGGGCACACGCCATCCCGGCGGGATCGGCCCTGGCTGTTGATCGTGATGCCTTTGCTGCCGAGGTGACCGCACGGCTTGCGCAACATCCAGGCATTACCATCGTTCGGGAGGAGATCAAGGCGATACCGGAGGAGAAGCCGGTGATTATCGCCACTGGTCCACTGACCTCCGACCGGCTGGCCGGCGTGCTGCGTGATCGGTTCGTGGACTTTCTGGCATCAGCAGACCCGTCTGCCAATACGCGGGATCTGCTCTACTTCTATGACGCCATCTCGCCGATCATCGCTGGGGATTCTATCGATCGTACCGTGGCGTTTGCCGCCTCCCGCTACGACAAGGGGGGGGACGACTACCTGAATTGCCCGATGACCCGAGAGGAGTATCGCCTCTTCTGGCAGTCGATCCTGGACGCGGAACTGGCACCGATCCGCCCGTTCGAAGAGGCGCGATACTTTGAAGGGTGTCTCCCCATCGAGGTACTGGCGGCTCGTGGCGAGGACACGTTACGGTTCGGACCGATGAAACCGGTGGGCCTGATCGATCCCGTGACCCAACGCCAGCCCTACGCCGTTATGCAGCTCCGGATGGAGAACCGGGAAGGGACGATGTATAACATGGTGGGGTTTCAGACCCGCCTGAAGTGGGACGAGCAGCGCCGTATACTCCGAACGATTCCCGGTCTCAGCAGCGCCGAGTTCCTCCGATACGGGTCGATCCATCGCAACACTTTCATTGCCGCGCCGGCGCTGCTTCAGGAGACGATGCAGTATAAAGGCGATCCGGGGATCTTCCTGGCTGGACAGCTCACTGGCGTGGAGGGGTACCTGGAATCGGCCGGAAGCGGACTCTTGGCCGGGATCAATGCGGCCAGACTTCTGCGAGGTGAGGCCCCGGTCGCGCTCCCTCCGACGACCGCCCTCGGGTCCCTCATCCATCACATATGCCACGCCGACCCCCACGCCTTCCAGCCGATGAATGTGAACTTCGGCCTGCTCCCGCCCCTCGATACGCCAGTTCGGGCCAAGCGCGAAAGGCGGCAGGCCATGGTTGCCCGCGCCCTCCGCGACCTGCCTAGTCTGACGTGAACATCGTGGGGATCCGAAACCCCACACCGGTTCGCTGAGTAGTTACTAAATTAGTTTTCCTTCAGAGGATTGACATCTTATATTGCTTCCTCCATAATGGAAGAACAATGGAGGAAAGGAGGAGATAATGGCTACACTGAATGTCAAGAATCTGCCGGACTCGCTTTATAAAAAGCTCCGGGCGTGCGCCAAGCGCGATCGGCGGTCATTGGCTCAAGAGGTCATCCAGATCCTGACTCAGGCCACTGAAGAACCTACCCCTCTCTCGATCCTCGACCTGAAGGGTCTTGGCAAGGAGCGCTGGCGTGGCCTAGAAGCGGTCGCCTTCGTGGAGCAGGAGCGCCGTTCTTGGGATTGATGAATGATATCGGGGATGGCCCTGTAGGACTCGACACTGTCATTTTCATTTACTTCATCGAAGAAGATCCACGGTTTCTCCCCTTGCTTGAGCCTGTCTTTGTCGCTATTGATACCGGAGCGCTCGAGGGTGTCACCTCTGATGTGACGTTGCTTGAGACACTGGTGAGTCCGTATCGTACCAGCGATATTCCGCTGGCTGAGCGCTACGAGGCGATCTTGACCCGGAGCCGGGGCATCCGCCTCGTTGAGCTTCGTCGCTCCGTCATCCGTACTGCCGCACAGATTCGAGCCGGTCTTCGGATGAAAACGCCGGATGCCCTCCAACTCGCAGCCGCATTGAGTGCGCATTGTACGGCCTTCCTAACGAACGACAGGGATCTTCCGCCAGTGCCTGGCCTCCGTATCCTGCAGCTACGCGACTATCTGCCGACGCCGTAATGCCCTTAGACCGCCATCGACCGGTTCGTTGAGCCTGTCCATCCCTGATCGGCCATCCTACTGATACGGGTCGTTTCGCTCTGCTCATCCCGCGTGAAGAGGGTCAGGTCTCGCCTTCAACCTCTATCCTATCCCGACCCCCTACATGCCCCGGAAGATCGTACAAACATGATGGCAGATGCCATGTGCAGGGGTGTCACAGGACCATGACTCTGCTGACTATTGGCGCTTGCATAAGTAATGGACAATGAATCGCACAGCTATCTGTTCAGCCTGAACTCTCGAAGATCTCCTGCTCCTGGGACTCACTTACCTTTCGCATCAATGGTTCGTAGGCTCACCACTTATCCCTTTATGGCCCGCTCCAGTAGGGAGGCAAGGACCAATTACAGCACACAGACACTTCACACGCAACCAACAGGAATGTAAAAATAGTTTGACATGGCCTTAGTCCGGGAGGAGCATGAGGACAGCAAAGTCGATAAACTATCGCTGATATATCCCGTATTATGCATAGTATCGTAAGGTGCAACAATGGACGTCATTGCTTCGAAAGTCCCCCCATCCTCACCTTCCCCCTCGTGGGGGGGAAGGCACGCCTCATGCGAACTCCTCCCCCCTTGAGGGGGAGGATACAGGTGGGGGGTGATGGGTCCGGGCTTTCATGCGTATGGGGTATTGCCCGGAAAGTCCCGTGCGCGGTCATTGCGAGGGAGCGTCGCGACTGAAGCAATCTCACAGTCGTTGGGGCGCGTAGTCACCGGGAAAAACGGTGAGATTGCCATGCTCCCGTTGGTCGCTCCCAATGCCAATATAATAGGGACAGACACTATTTATTGAGATCCTTTCTTGGTCTTCCCCTCTGCCCCACGTGTATGACTCGTCCAGTTTCCTGCGCACCTCCCAGATGAACCCGTCTCTTTGCAGTCGCCGCGCTGTCATCGTGTGCCTCCGATTCGCTGTCGTTCCGAAAGACCGCCTGGCTATCATTCCCTCGTTGCCTCACATGCTACGGATGGCCGGCTGCAACGGTTCGGGTAATCCATGGCATGCCGATCATGACCGCGAACACCACGAATCGTCACGATAATAGTGTCTGTCCCTATTTTCCCTATGACAGGTCCGGGGGGGGGCGTGGTAGAAACTCTCGATCAGGGCAGGAGCGCGATGTGCGAACGGAGCGGTGGAAGGGAGATACGGACACCTCGGAGAGGAGCGACACGATGAGCTACCACACACGGGGCGGCCACGGCCGTCTGTTCACGATAGTGATCCTGCTGGCGATGGTCCTGGGAGCGTGGCTGAGTCTGCCCGGCGCCGTTGAGGCGGATACCGTGGTGATCGACCCCAGTGCCGGCACCGTCAACCGCGGCGCTCTCTTCCGCGTTGATCCGACCACCGGCACTCGCACGCTGCTCTCCGACTTCGGCAATGCCGGCCAGGGTCCGCTGGGCGATGAACCAGTCGGCGTGGCCCTGGAGGCCGGCGGCGCCATCCTGGTGATCGACAGAGGTGCCGGCACCGGTACCCTCGGCGCTCTCTTCCGCGTTGATCCGACCACCGGTACTCGCACGCTGCTCTCCGACTTCGGCAATGCCGGCCAGGGTCCGCTGGGCAACGATCTATTCGGCGTGGCCCTGGAGGCCGGCGGCGCCATCCTGGTGATCGACCCCAGTGCCGGCACCGTCAACCGCGGCGCTCTCTTCCGCGTTGATCCGACCACCGGCACTCGCACGCTGCTCTCCGACTTCGGCAATGCCGGCCAGGGTCCGCTGGGCACGTCTCCATTCGGTGTGGCGGTCTCCAGCCCCGCCACCGGCATCCCCACCCTCTCCGAGTGGGCCCAGGTCGGCATGGCGGCCCTGCTGGTTGGAGGCGGTCTGCTCGCCCTGCGGAAGAGTCAGCGGCGTAGGTCGGGTTAGCGTCGCGTAACCCGACGATCTCAGATGGACTGGACGCCTGTTCTCCCTCCAACAGGCCAGCGGCGGGGTCCGCCCTGGGCGGGACAGGTGGAGGCTTGCGAACCCATACCCTGGATTCCGGTGTGCACCGGAATGACGAGATGCCTGACCTATGACCGCCATGCCACATGAGAAGGCCCTTCTCACCCAGCACCGTGACGGCCTATACTTCTGCCTGCGCTTCGGCCTCTACACCCTGTTTGCCTTCCTTTTCCTGTATGCCATGGAGAGTCGGCTCGTTGTGCCGTTTACCCGGCGCATCGCCTGGCTCAGCCATCAGGCGCTCAAGATCATGGGGGCTCAGTCTTGGGTTGCAGGCGCCTCCGTCGGCATCCCCGGTTTTGCGGTCGAGATCAAGAACAACTGTAACGCCATCTATGAGATCGGCCTGTACGCCTCAGCGGTCTTTGCCTACCCTGCGACCCTCACGCAGCGCACCCTCGGATTTGTCCTGGGTGCCGCCATCCTGTATTTGGTTAACCTCCTGCGCGTGCTCAGCCTGATCGGTATCGGCCGGTACTTTCCTGGAGGATTTCAGATTGCCCACCTCTACCTCTGGCAGGCCCTTTTCCTCGCCCTCGTTGCCGCCTGCTGGCTTATCTGGCTTAGCCGGATTCGCAGACTCGCTTAAGGCCTCCTGGCGGGGCTTTAGCCTCCGAGCAGGGGGTGCTTTCCTCATCCTGGCCCTGCTGTGGGTGGTCCTCGCACCCGCCTACGCCCACCTGCTCGCGGCGTTCGCCTCCCCTCTGATCCCCTCGATCGAATCCTCCCCCGGCACGCGCTACCGTGTGGAGGGGACCAGGATCGTCGCCGAGCGCCCCATCACGAGGCAGACCTCCGAGACGGTCACCGTCAGCCGCACCCTCCTGCGTGAGACCTCCGGCGACTACCCCCTGGCACTCCTTGCCGCGCTCGTGCTTGCGACACCAGCCTGGTCGCTCACGCGACGGGGCAGAGTCTTCGCCGTGACCGTGAGCCTGCTCATCCTCACGCAGTTCCTCTCGTTGCTGGTCAACATCGAGTACACCAAACTGTGGCCGCAGAAGACCGCAGTCGGCATCGTGGTCTCTCTCGACTACTCGAAGGCGAAGATGATCCTGTTCGACTGGCTCTATGCCTTCCTGGAGTTTATGGGGAGGGGCTTCTTCGCGCTGCTGCTGTACTTCGGGGCCATCGCCCGTATCTGGGGACGCCCGGAGCCTGGGTCGATGAAGGGCTCAGTGGGCAGGAACGAGCCCTGCCCATGCGGATCCGGCCTGAAGGCGAAGCGGTGCTGTGAGGGGGGGTGAGGGGGCACGGGGCCACTGGACATCTGACTGCTCCTTCCTTACGATATCCTTGTGCCTACAGAGCGATTCATGGATGCGCATATGATCGGGTTCGAAGGGTATATGAGCCTGTCCTGCAAACCCTCATTTACCCTTCGACAAGCTTAGGGTGAACGGTATGGGCATTGAAAGCATTGATGTTTTTCCGTTCGTGCTGAGCCTGTCGAAGCATGAGTAGGGGTTTGCAGGACAGGCTCAACGTGGATTTGTTTTAGCAAACCGCCGCCTTGACTTGTAAGAGGTGGGCTGCCATGCTAATGTTAATCAACATTAATCAGTGGCGAAAGGAGAAGCCAATGAGCCTCAAGGCCGTGGCAGCGAAATCATCGCCTAGGGTCCAACACCTCCCCATCACCCTGGCCCGCATCAACCTCGGCGCCCTGGTGAAACGCGTTCACCTCAACAAGGAGTATTTCATCCTCGAGAAGGACGGTATTCCGGTTGTCGGCATCATGGATATTGACGAGTTCGAGGATTACCTGGAACTGCAGGACCCGAAGGTCCGAGAGCATATCCAGAAGAGCAAGGAGGAGTACCTTGCCGGCAAGAGTCGCCCTGCCGAGGAGTTTCTTGAGGAGCTTCGCCAGGGGGCAGGAAAAAAGAGGAAGCGGCGCCTCACCGCATGATGTCCTCTTTTTCCATTCGTACGACTTCACGGTTCGAGTGACTGGCTCGGGGCCTCCTCCGAGGCCATCTGGAGTTCCAAGCTCTTCAGGGCCGAGCCTTCGACATTCTCAAGGCCGACCCGTACAACTGCAACCGAGCCTATCGTATCAAGAAGCTCGTGGATGTGCCGATTGGCGAAGGCCAGTGGCGACTCTCCCTCGGCCGCTTCCGGTTTCGCTATGATGTCTATGGGCGCGAGGTTGTGCTTCACTACTGCGGTCTCAGGAGGGAGGAGACCTATCGCTGAGGCCGATTTTGCCTTGATATTTCCGCTCAATCCTCGTATCGTACCGGAGAGAAGTAGGAGAGGGTTGGGAGGATGCTAAAATCGATCGAGGCGTACCTGCTATATCTTCAGGGAGAGCGAGCGGCTTCCCCTCATACGCTAAAGAACTATGCGATCGACTTACAGCAGTTCCGGACGTTTCTCAGAGCGAGCGGATTCCCGCAGTCAGAACCCGTCGTGAACGGCGTTGAGCGAAGCAATGCCCTGCGCTGGGCCATTGAGCCGGCTGAGATCGACTCGCTGGCGATCCGGGCCTTCGTGGCGGATCTGCACAGGAGGGGTATTGCCCGAAGTAGTGTTGCGCGGAAGCTTGCGACTCTGCGATCGTTCTTCCGGTACCTGTGCCGGGAGGGTGTGCTGCAGGCGAATCCGGCGAAGCTCGTTCCGACGCCAAAACTGCCAAAGCGGCTTCCGGCGTATCTTTCCGTAGACGAGGTTGATCGCCTCCTGGCGTCGCCCAGCGAGGAAGGTCCTGCGGGCGCCCGCGATCTGGCGATCCTTGAGCTCTTTTATGCCTCGGGCATCCGATTGAGCGAACTCACTGGGTTGGATGTGCGGGATATGGACATTCGGGAGAGTCTTGTTCGGGTAAAAGGCAAGGGGAATAAGGAGCGGATTGTCCCGGTGGGATCGAAGGCCATCACCGCCCTGGGGCGCTATCTTGGTCGGCGGAGTGATCTGATCCAGGGGGTGAAACGGGAAATCCCCGCGCCTGTGGCGTTGTTTCTCAACCGCCAGGGCGGCCGCTTGAGCCAACGGGGCGCCGCTCGAATCGTATTGAAATACCTGAATCGAAGCGGTTTGGGGCCGAAGATCACACCACACGGGCTGCGCCATAGCTATGCCACGCATCTGCTTCAAGCAGGGGCCGACCTCCGCGCGATTCAGGAGCTGCTGGGTCATTCACGCCTCTCGACCACCCAGCGGTATACCCACCTGAACCTGGATCACTTGATGGAGGTCTATGATAAAGCGCATCCGAGAGCCTGAAGAGAAAGGGTACCCTAGAGTGCGAAGCACGACGATCCTGGCGGTGCGGCACAAGGGGAGGGTGGTGGTAGCCGGGGACGGACAGGTCTCCTTCGGCCAAACGGTGATGAAACACAGCGCGCGGAAGGTCCGTCGGATGTGGAACGATCGGGTGGTCGCCGGTTTTGCTGGTAGCACCGCCGATGCGATTACTCTCTTTACTAAGTTCGAGGCGAAGCTGGAAGAGTTCAGCGGCAACCTGCCGCGCGCTGCGGTCGAGCTGGCGAAAGATTGGCGTACCGACCGAGCCCTCCGCCGCCTGGAGGCGCTGTTGGTGGTGGTCGACAGGGAGCATTCGTTTGTCATCTCTGGGACGGGGGATATCATCGAGCCCGACGACGGGGTGATCGGCATCGGCTCCGGCGGCCCATACGCGGTCGCCGCGGCGAAGGCCCTTGTAGGCTTCTCGGAGCTTGACGCGAGAAGGATCGCTGAGGAGGCGATGAAGATTGCCGCCTCAATCTGCGTCTATACCAACGACACGATCACGATTGAAGAGTTGTAGATGATTCCGTAAGCGTTATTGCGAGAGAACGGGCCCCCTCGCGCGCGTCATTGCGAGGAGCGACGCGACGAAGCAATCTCAGAGCTTGGGGCAAGCTTGGTAATCTCAACAAGAACGAGATTGCTTCGCTCCGCTCGCAATGACAGTGTAACTTTACGGGAAATGGGGGTCTTTCATGGAGCAGTTGACACCGCGACAGATCGTGGCCGAGCTTGATAAATACATCATCGGTCAAAAGGACGCAAAGCGGGCCGTGGCCATTGCGCTGCGCAATCGGTGGCGGCGACAGAGGCTACCGGATGATCTGCGTGATGAGGTTGCGCCGAAGAACATCATCATGATCGGCCCGACCGGCGTGGGCAAGACAGAAATCGCTCGCCGCCTTGCCAAGCTGGTGGACGCCCCATTTATCAAGGTGGAGGCCAGCAAGTACACGGAGGTGGGCTACGTAGGGCGCGATGTTGAATCGATGGTGCGCGACCTGACTGCGCTGGCGGTGGATATGGTGAAGGAGGAAAAGACCAAGTCAGTACAGGAGCGGGCACGGGAGTTAGCGGAGGAGCGGCTTCTGGATCTGCTCCTTCCCGTTGGGAGGGTAGCGACGATGCCGGGCGTCGAGCCAACATCTGACGCGAGCGTCATCACCTCTACTGCCGAGACTCGTGAGAAGCTTAGGACGCGGCTGCGCGAGGGGAAACTGGATGACCGTACCGTGGAGTTGGAGGTCAAGGATCGAGGCACACCGATGGTGGAGATCTTCAGCAACTCCGGCATCGAGGAGATGGATATCAACGTCAAGGAGATGCTGGGGAACCTCATGCCCCAGCGGGGCAAGCGACGCAAGGTCAAGGTCCGGGAAGCCCAACGAATCCTCGCCCAGGAAGAGGGCGATAAGCTTATCGACATCGACGAGGTGAGATCAGAGGCGGTCCGTAGGGTCGAGGATTCCGGGATCGTCTTCCTGGACGAGATCGACAAAATCGCCGGCCGCGAGTCGTCGCACGGGCCGGATGTCTCGCGCCAGGGGGTGCAACGCGACCTTCTGCCGATTGTCGAGGGGTGCACGGTTACCACCAAGTACGGCATGGTGCGGACCGATCACGTCCTGTTTATTGCGGCAGGGGCGTTTCATACCACCAAACCGTCTGACCTGATCCCAGAGTTGCAGGGACGTTTCCCCTTGCGCGTAGAGTTGGCGAGCCTGACGCAGGACGACTTCGTCCGGATCCTCACGGAGCCTCGGAATGCCTTGATCAGGCAGTATGTCGCCCTTCTGGAGACAGAGGAGGTGAAGCTGGACTTTTCGGAGGACGCCGTGCAGGAGATCGCCGCCATTGCCAGCACCGTCAATCAGGCGACCGAGAATATCGGCGCCCGCCGGCTCTACACCATCCTGGAACGGCTACTGGAGGAGATCTCGTTTGAGGCGCCCGCCATGAAGGGCGCGCGGGTCGATATCAACGCGGCCTATGTCCGGGAACGGCTTCAGGAGATCGTGAAGAACGAGGATCTGAGCCGCTATATCTTGTAAGGCAGCGATCAGCTATCAGGTGAAAGCGCAGCAAGCAGCGGGGTGGATGGTGGATCAGCGGAAGCGGTCGGAGGTCCAGCGCGGGATCGACAAGGCGAAAATCCTCATCGAGGCGCTCCCGTACATCAAAGCATTCGCCGGTAAGGCTGTCGTGATCAAATACGGCGGCGCGGCCATGACTGATGAAGAACTGAAGCAGTCAGTGGCGCTGGATATCATCCTGATGCGGTACGTCGGGATGCAGCCGGTTGTGGTGCACGGCGGCGGCCCGGAGATCACGAGGGCGATGGAGCGATCGGGTCTTACGCCGACCTTTGTCGGCGGATTCCGAGTCACCGATCAGGAGACGATGAAGATCGTCGAGATGGTGCTGGTTGGTCAGATCAACCAGGAACTGGTGGCGCTCATCAACAGCAGCGGCGGGTCAGCCGTTGGCCTCTCAGGTAAGGACGGCGGGTTGATCCGAGCGAAAAAGGCCGGCTCAGTGGCGGCCGCTGAGACTCCCGTGGGCCTCGTCGAACCAGGGGTCGATCTGGGGTTCGTGGGCGAGATTGTGGCCGTAGATGCACGGATCCTCCGCACCCTCGAACGTGATAGATTCACGCCGGTGGTGGCCCCGACCGGCGTGGATGAGGCTGGGGTGACGTACAACATCAATGCCGACCTGGCGGCCGGCGAGATCGCATCGGCCCTTCAAGCGGAAAAGCTTGTCCTCCTGACCGATACCGACGGCATCCTGGATAAGGATGGCGCCCTCATTCCCACATTGAGCAGGAAAGAGGTGGAACGGCTTATTGCTGATGGCGTTATCTCGGGAGGGATGCTGCCCAAGGTCCAGGCCTGCCTTACCGCCCTTGACAATGGGGTAAGGAAAACCCACATCGTGAACGGCACCATCCCGCATGCCCTCCTGTTGGAGATTTTCACGTCAGAGGGGGTAGGCACGGAGATCATTAGCTAGGGGTGCGAAGTCAAAATCCCCCCAACCCCCCTTTGGTAAAGGGGGGCGAGGGGGGTTTTGGTACAACGGAACGTAGGGGCGCTGCTTGCTGCGCCCGCACGGGATGCGTGGTAGCACGACATGACGCAAATCGGAACCTTAACCGACGAATTAATGTCGCAGGCGACTCGCTACCTGACTAACATCTATGCCCGCTTCCCGGTGGTGCTGGTGAAGGGCAGCGGTGTTCGGGTCTGGGACGCTGAGGGTAGGGCTTACCTTGACTTTGCTGCCGGGATCGCCGTAGATGTCCTGGGTCATTGTCACCCCAAAATGGTAGAAGCCATCAGGGCGCAGGCGGAGCTGCTGCTGCACGTCTCTAACCTCTACTTTATCGAGCCGCAGATTCGGTTGGCCCGCGCACTGTGCGAACACGCGTTTGGCGGCAAGGTCTTCTTCTGCAATAGCGGAGCAGAAGCGAATGAGGCGGCGATCAAGCTGGCTCGCCGCTATGCCAAGGCGCGGTGGAGCTCCGACCGGTATGAGATTGTCTGCATGCGGGACTCATTTCACGGCCGGACGATGGCGACGGTGACCGCCACGGGTCAGGCGAAGTACAGCCAGGGTTTCGAGCCGCTCTTGCCGGGCTTCAAGCACATCCCCTTCAATGACCTGCCGGCGGCGGAGCGGGCGATCGATCCCCGGACCTGTGCCGTGCTGGTGGAGCCGATCCAGGGCGAGAGCGGCGTGCGGGTGCCGGACGATGACTACCTGCCAGGACTCCGGCAGCTTTGTTCGGAACGTGACGTCCTTTTGATCCTGGATGAGGTCCAGACGGGGATGGGGCGGACTGGGCGGCTCTTTGCGTATGCGCACTCCCTGATTGAGCCCGACATCATGACGCTCGCCAAGGGGCTGGGCGGCGGACTCCCGATCGGCGCCATGCTGGCGAAGGATGCCGTGGCAGGCGCGTTCGTTCCGGGCAGCCACGCGTCGACCTTCGGCGGCAACCCGTTCGTCACGGCTGTCGCCCACGCGGTGCTGACCGAGATCCTCGACGCGCAGTTGCCTGAGCGGGCAGCCAGGATCGGCGCCTACTTCCTGGAACGTCTTCAGAAATTGGCCGATCGCTGCCCCATCGTGAAAGAGGCCAGAGGCAAGGGGCTGATGCTCGCCCTGGAACTCAGCGTGCCGGCCAAACCGATCGTCGATCGGTGCCTGGAACGCGGCCTGCTGATCCTGACCGCGGGCGACCAGGTCCTTCGCTTTGTTCCACCACTGATCATCGGTGAGGCCGAGGTGGATGAGGCGATGCACATTCTTGAACGAGTCCTGACTGAGGAATCTCGATGACGAAAGACCTCCTGTCGATCAGAGACCTGACGGTTTTAGAGATAGACGGCCTATTTGATCTTGCTGCCGACCTGAAGGCGCAGCAACGCAAGGGGATCGCCCACCCACTGCTCACCGGCAAGACATTGGGCATGATATTCGAGAAGCCGTCACTCAGGACCAGGGTCACCTTTGAGGTCGGCATGGCCCAGTTGGGCGGGCGCGCCATCTATCTGGCTCCGGCTGACATCCAGTTAGGGAAACGGGAAACCGTCAAGGATGTGGCGAAGAATCTCGAACGATGGGTGGATGGGATTATGGCCCGGACATTTACCCACCAGACCGTCGAGCAACTAGCCCGGCATGCTGCGGTTCCGGTTATCAATGGGCTGAGTGACCGGACTCACCCGTGCCAGATCCTTGCGGACCTCTTCACCCTTCGGGAAAAGCGCGGTCCGCTTCGCGGCGTGAAGGTCGCCTACATCGGTGACGGCAATAATGTCTGTCATTCATGGCTCTACGGCGCGGCGAAGACTGCCATTGATCTCACCGTGGCCTGTCCAAAGGGATATGAGCCGGATGCTGACGTTGTGGCGTTCGCCCACCAAGAGGCCGAAGCCTCCGGTGGGAGGATTACGCTACTGGACGATGCGAGGGCTGCGGCGGCGGGAGCCGATGTCCTGTATACCGATGTCTGGACCAGCATGGGTCAGGAGTCAGAGGCGGCAAAGCGGCGGCGGGACTTCCAAGGGTTTCAGGTCAACGCGACACTTATCGGATTAGCCACACCAGACGTGCTGGTCATGCACTGCCTGCCGGCCCATCGTGGCGAAGAGATTACCGATGAGGTCCTCGATGGCCCGCATTCGATTGTGTATGACGAGGCTGAAAATAGACTGCATGTGCAGAAGGCCATCCTGGCGAAGCTGTTGGGACATCGAGAACCGTAATGAGTATCGTAACAGTTCCTCAGAAAATTCCATTTGCCAAATCCCCCGCATCCCCCCTTTGCTAAAGGGGGGTTAGGGGGTTTTCGTGCGCTGTGACGCGGCCGTGCCTCATGGGGGTGTTCCTATGAAATCACAAATCCAGACGAAGCGAGTGAAGAAGATCGTACTGGCCTACTCCGGCGGGCTCGACACGTCGGTGATCCTGCGCTGGCTCATCGAGACCTACCAGGCAGAGGTCATTGCCTTCTGCGCCGATCTGGGGCAGGGGGAGGAGCTGGATGAGGTTCGCGAGAAAGCGCTGAAGACGGGTGCCAGCAAGGTCTACATCAAAGATCTGAGGGAGGAGTTTGTCCGGGACTTCGTCTTTCCCTGTGTGAAGGCGAATGCCGTCTATGAGGGGCGCTACCTGCTCGGCACCTCGATGGCGAGGCCGCTGATTTCGAAGCACCAGATGGCGGTGGCGAGAAAGGAGGGTGCGGACGCAGTGGCGCACGGCGCAACCGGAAAAGGGAACGATCAGGTCCGGTTTGAACTCGCCTACTATGCGATCGACCCGCACATCCGGGTTATTGCACCATGGCGCGAATGGCGCCTCAATTCGCGAACTGATCTTATTGCCTACGCAAAGAGGCACGACATCCCGGTGCCGACCACGAAGGCGCGGCCCTACAGCACCGACCGCAACCTGTTTCACATCAGCTTCGAGGGCGGGGTGCTGGAGGACCCTTGGCAGGAGCCGCCGGAAGAGATGTTCGTCTTGAGCGTATCACCGGAGAAAGCTCCGGATCGCGCGACCTATGTCGAGGTGGAGTTTCAGGACGGTCAGCCTGTCGCGCTGGACGACAAGCGCCTCTCGCCGGCCAGGCTGCTTCAGCGCCTGAACAAGCTCGGCGGTGAACATGGGATCGGTCGAGTCGATGTGGTCGAAAACCGCTACGTCGGGATGAAGTCGCGGGGGGTGTACGAGACGCCTGGCGGAACCATCCTGCATGCCGCCCACCGCGCCGTGGAATCGCTGACGATGGATCGCGAGGTCATGCACCTCCGCGACTCCCTCATCCCCCGCTTCTCAGAACTGGTCTACTATGGCTATTGGTTCTCCCCGGAGATGGAACTGCTGATGCGGACAATCGAGGCGTCGCAGCAGGGGGTGACCGGCACGGCGCGGGTCAAGCTTTACAAAGGCAACTGCGAGGTTGTGGGGCGTAAGTCGGCCGTCTCGCTGTATGATCCAGCCCTCGCGACATTTGAGGCGGACCAGGTGTACCGCCATTCAGACGCCGAGGGGTTCATCCGCCTGAACGCATTGCGGCTTAGGATTCGGGCGTCAAAAAAACAGTGCAAAAATCCCGCCACCCCCCCTTTACAAAAGGGGGGTACGGGGGGATTTAGGGCGCTGGGCACGAAAGGGAAGCGCTCAGGTCTATGACGGTGAAACGGAAAACCCTCAAGCCCTGGGGCGGGCGGTTCGCGCAGGCGACCGATCCGGGAGTGGAAGCGTATACCGCCTCTATCCAGTTTGACCGTCGCCTCTACAAGTACGACATTGCCGGCAGTGTCGCGCACGCGCGGATGCTGGCGAAGTGCGGCCTGCTGACCAAGGCCGAGGCGGACAAGATCGTGGCGGGGCTTGAAGAGATTGGGGGCGAGATCGAGCGCGGAGAGTTTCGTTTCGATCCCTCGTTGGAAGACATCCACATGGCGATCGAGGCCCGGCTGATTGAGAAGGTTGGAGAGGCCGGCGCAAAGCTCCACACCGGCCGGAGTCGGAATGACCAGGTTGCCCTCGATCTGCGGCTCTATCTGCGAGATGAGATCGGAGAGGTTCGCCGCCTGGCTGTAGGGCTTGAGCAGGCCCTGATCGCTCAGGCCGAAGCCCATCTTGACCTGATCATGCCAGGCTACACCCACATGCAGCGGGCTCAGCCGGTCCTCCTGGCGCACCACCTGATGGCGTACGTCGAGATGCTGGAGCGAGATCGCGCCAGGCTTCACGATGCGCTTCGCAGGGTAGATGTGCTCCCTCTCGGCTCAGGCGCCTTGGCTGGGGTCGGCCTGCCGATCGATCGCCGCTTTGTAGCCAAAGAGCTTCGGTTTCGGGCGCTGTCGGCCAACTCGCTGGATGCGGTCTCGGACCGCGACTTCGTCATCGAGCCGCTGTTTGCCTTTGCGCTCCTGATGACGCACCTGTCCCGCCTGGCAGAAGAGATTGTCCTGTGGGCATCAGCAGAGTTTGGTTTCATCGAGTTGCCCGATGCCTTCGCTACCGGCTCCAGTATGATGCCCCAGAAAAAGAACCCGGATGTGGCGGAGCTGGCACGAGGGAAGACCGGCCGCACCTTCGGGGCCCTGGTGGCGCTGCTTACCATCGTCAAGGGACTCCCGCTCAGCTATAACCGCGATCTGCAGGAGGACAAGGAACCCCTCTTCGACAGCGCGGATAGCGTTAAGGCTACCCTCCTCGTTATGGCGTCGCTGGTAAGTCGACTTACGTTTTGTGGGGATCGTATGCGACAGGCCGCCGAGGACGGATTCTTAAACGCTACCGATCTGGCCGACTACCTGGTGCGCAAGGGAATGCCGTTCCGGCAAACTCACGAGATGGTGGGCCTTCTCGTTCGACGCGCGCTGGCCAGGAGGTGTCGGCTCGAGGAACTTTCTCTAGACGAACTGCAGGCTGCTTCTCCACTTTTCGAACGGGATGTCTTTGCCTACATCACCCTGGAGGCGTGTATTAAGCGCCGTACGGCCATCGGCGGGACCGCGACGGGCGCGGTGAAGAAGGCGATCAAGGCCGCCAAGGTCAAACTTCGGAGTCGATAAGATGCGAATTAGGCAGGTCATCGTTGTAGCGTCTCTTGGCTTTCTTGTGCTTTCCGGGTGCGGCCGGAGTGGTCCGCCTGTGGTTCCGATCCTGGCGGAGCCATCGCCACCGACCGATCTGACGGCTCTTGTGCGGAGCCGTGCGGTGGTCCTCGCGTGGACCAGGCCGACGACCAATGTTGACGGCACTGTGCTGAAATACCTGGCCGCGTTCCGAATCTCCAGACAGCAAATGACCCCCCAGACCTCTGCCCACTCGGTCATTGCCACCGTGAAGGCTGAGAAGCCGGAGAACGCCATCGTTTCTGGCGCTCGGTTTGCCTTTACCGATAGCCATGTGGTCGTGGGAGGGAAGTATGCCTATTCAATCGAGGCGGTGAGCCGGCGAGGGATCGTCGGGCCACCGTCAGCGGAGGCGACCACCCTTGTCACCGTCGAGATGGAGGCCCCCTCTAGCTTACGAGCAGAGGCTGGCGAACGAGCGATCCGCCTCTCGTGGGTTGCGCCGACCCGACGAGCTGATGCAAGCCCGCTGGCCATAGTCCCAAGGTATAACATCTACCGGGGCGCCAGCCCAGGCCGATACGATCCATCCCCGATCAATCGGGAGCCAGTCCGGGGCACGCAGTTTCAGGATGCGAATCTGATTAACGATCAGACGTACTACTACAGCGTGATGGCGGTGGAGAGTCAGGAGCCGCCATGGCAGGAGGGGTTGTCGTCCAGCGAGGTGAGCGCTGCGCCGGTTGATCTGACGCCTCCGGCCCCTCCCCGAGGTGTACGGGCGGTTGCTGGGCCCGGCGCGGTAGTCTCACTGAGCTGGGAGCTAAACCGAGAATCGGACCTGCTCGGCTATCTGGTCTATCGAAGCGACGCCGCAGAGCGTCTTCCCAAGCGACTAACAGAAGCCCCGCTTAAGTCGCCAATCCTGACTGACCGAACGGTCCGACCAGGAGGTCGGTACACCTACACGGTCACGGCCGTTGACGCTTCTCTTAGACGCAACGAAAGTGTCGCCTCGGCAGCCGTTGAGGCCCGCGTCCCGTAAAGTATTTCCAATCGGCGATTCCTGATTCGGGAAGAGGGGTACCGACTTATCCCTCTCACTGAAATCGGGCCGTCGCGATCGCTTCCAGACTCTCTTCCTTGTGCATCCGCTCGTCATGCCCGATTTGACGGAATATGTCCGCCACGCTCGCGGAGGAGGCATAGTCCTCCTCAAAAAGGCTCCTGAAAGGTTCCGACTCGAACTGGGGGTTTTCCGCCACGAATTCCATATATTCGTGCTCGGCATGGTCCTCAAAGTGGGCGTTCAACAGATAGCTCCACGACGGCTTAAAGACGTAGATGAGCCAGCAGATCTGGTAGTAGGTGAAGGCGATCACCTGGGGCAGGATGCGATAGAGGAGAACATTTTCCTTAATGCCGCGGGCGTGGGTGAGTTCCTCCAGGATAAGCAAGTGCCACATCTCATTATCTTGAGCCTCGCGGGCCTCTTTGACTCGGTCGAAGACCCGGCGGGCAAAATCACGCTGTGCATACATGTGGGTAATGGCGACGTAGGCCACGTTCTCCCAAGACTGATACGGCACGCGGGCGATAAGCTCCAGTACCTTGAATTTGCTGAACGTCTTTTTGCGACCATACACGAGGTCCATCGTCATGAAGAGGAGGCGGGTCAAGATACCGTATCGCATCCTCGGAGAGGAGAGCGTGACTTGCTGCGCTTGGCGGCGTTGTTCAGCGGTTAATTTCTTTAGTTTCGAACCCATGATAAGACCTCCGCCAGTATTGTCAGCATCGATGATCTATGTCCACGGAACAAGGAAATAAGATGTCCCACGAACTGAGCCCTCAGGCTACCCTCTCGGGATCAGCCATAAACCCAGGAAGTGATTGGTGCTCAGGAAGGAGGACTGGATGATGATTCAAGCACAATTGGAGCGAGGCGTCATCGTCGTAGCTCAGCGGCGCGCCGCTTGCGGCGCGTTAGTCTGGAGCGCCTTGTTGGGTATAGATTCGATTGGTATCATTTCAGTAAGTAAGGTTTCAGGAGCGATGTCCTGAGCGTGGGGCCAGGTAACTGCGCCGAATAGGATACCCACCCGATTAAAATAATGTGTATCCCTGAGCTCGCGAAAAACACCATGATCCAGGTAAGGCTTTACGTCGAAAATCCCCCGCCGCCCGTCTTCGGTCTCAACGAAGATGCGGTAGTCGGACAATGGCTTGACGGTCTTGACATCCCAATGCATAGGTCACCTCACAGGGGAGCAATCTTGTAAGGAACTTCGCCATTGACGGCCAGATCCCAATCGGCCATCAGCTCGTCACGATGCAACTCAATCCAAGCCTACACCAGCCGCAGTTGCTTGCGAGACAAGTTGCCGGAGAGTATTTCGCCGTCCTCAATACGAATGGTCGCCTCGAATTCGGCGTACCCCTACGCCTGGCCGGCCACTTCTACTCTACTGATGAGTCTTACAGTTACGGTAAATCCTACAAGCGTTTTCCGTGCTTAGCAAGAAATTATCACCGATCCGGAACATGGCAAGCACTGTAGGAACGATCAGCCTATTCCCGCTGACCAGCAGGACTCTCCACCTTCAAGCAGGAATGTCACCCTTGACATGCGGTCAGTGCAGATTACAACCACTAATCTGCAACGTCTCGACGTAACGAATTGCTTACGGGACTTCAATCTTGCTGCCGTGAAGCCCCGTATGTTACGATGACGGTGTGACGATGAAGCATATCATCATCGGGACTGCTGGCCACATCGATCATGGCAAGACCGCGCTCGTCAAGGCCCTGACCGGCATCGACACCGACCGGTTGAAGGAGGAGAAGGAGCGGGGGATTTCCATCGAGCTGGGGTTCGCCAACCTGGCCCTATCCGATGACCTTCAGCTCGGGATCGTGGACGTCCCGGGGCATGAACGGTTCGTCAAGACGATGCTCGCGGGCATCGGCGGGATCGATCTGGTAGTGCTGGTCATCGGTGCCGACGAGGGGGTGATGCCGCAAACGCGGGAGCACCTGCATATCTGTGAGCTGCTTCAGGTGAAAAGGGGCGTGGTGGCACTGACGAAGGTCGATCTCGTCGAGCCCGATTGGCTGGAGATGGTACAGGCTGACCTGAAAGGATTCCTGGCCGGGACCTTTCTCGAGAACGCGCCGGTCGTTGCCGTGTCCGCTGTCACCGGGCAAGGGCTCCCGCAGTTGCGAGCGGTGCTGCGCGAGGCGGCCGAGACGATCGAGCCGAAGCGCCAGGACGGGATTTTCCGTCTTCCGATCGATCGGATCTTTAGCATCAAAGGGTTCGGCACTGTGGTAACCGGGACCCTGTGGTCCGGGACCGTGCGGGTCGGGGACGAGGTAGTCGTCCTGCCTTTAGAACTGCGTTCGCGGGTCCGCCGCCTGCAGGTCCATGGCCAGACGGTGGAACAGGCCTGGGCGGGGCAGCGGATCGCCATCAACCTGCCCGGTCTCGAGGTGGATCAACTCAATCGAGGCGATCTTCTGGCCTTTCCGGGCGCTTTGAAACCCACCAAGACCTTCGACGGGTCGTTATCCTTGCTGAAGGACGCTCCCCGGGCCTTGCGGAATCGGGCAAGGGTTCGATTCCACTTGGGGACGAGCGAGATTCTGGCCCGCGTCGTGCTACTCGATCGTGAGGAGTTGAAGCCTGGCGAGGAGACGTTCGCCCACTTGCGACTGGAGGGAATGGCCAGTGCTCTGGCCGGCGACCGGTACGTGATCCGAAGCTACTCGCCTGCCCAGACGGTTGGCGGTGGGAGCATCCTCGACCCAAACCCTCCCGTGCGGCGGCGCGCTAAGGCGCCATTACTCGAACACCTCAAGGTCCTGCAGACCGGCACATCGGGTCAGCAGGTCGAACGCCTGCTGCTGCAAGCCGGTCCAGCGCCGATCACGCTGGACGCGCTCAGGGTTTCGGCCAGCCTGGACGAGACCACGCTACGGCGAGAGATCACGCGCCTCGTAGAGGGCGGCGTGGCTATGACGTTGGGCGCGAAAGGCGATCTTGGGTACGTTCACCGGATGAGCTACGACCGCCTGGCAGCGGATATTCTTTCCCGTCTGGAGGATTTCCACAGGCAGGAACCACTCAAGGATGGACTGCCGAAGGAAGAGCTTCGGTCCAAGCTCCGTCAAGTTGGGCCGGCCCTGTTCACTCGCCTCTTGCAGGATCTTGCGAAGACACAGCGAATCGCCATCGACCGAGAGAAGGTGCGGCATTTCCTGCACCGCCCTACCCTCTCAGCTCCTGAACAGGCCGTCAAAGAACGATTAGTTGCGATCTACCAGAAGGCAGGCTTTCAGCCGCCAGACTTGGAGTCGGCGCTTGCCCAGGCCGGAGCAGACAGTAAGACCGGGATCACGATCTTTCATCGCCTTGCCGATGAGGGGATCGTGATCAAAATTAAAGATCACTTCTATCTTCACCGCGACCATTATAGCCGTGCGAAGGAGCTGCTCATCGGCCACTTCACGCTCCACGCTGCCATCTCGGTCCAGCAGTTTAAGGAGCTTCTGGGGGTGAGTCGGAAGTTCGCCATCCCTTTTCTGGAGCATTTCGACGATACCAAGCTGACCCGTCGGCACAATGATGAGCGGGTCCCTTACGCGTGAGGGATCTCGCAGGGAGGAAGGCGCATGTTTGGGTTGGGGATTCAAGAGTTGTTGATCATTCTGGTCATCGTGATGCTCCTCTTCGGCGCCACCCGGTTACCGGAACTCGGTAGTGGCCTGGGCAAGGCGATCCGAGGCTTCAAGGAGTCGTTGACGGGGAAGGATGTCATCGACGTGACGCCAAAGAAGGAGAAGGATGAGGAAAAGCGATCCGGAGAAGGGAAGGCTTAACGCGTTTTACGACGAACCGTTACGGCGAGCCGATTGGGCACCCTGCCTCAGCTCTCGGCAGGCTCACTCCAGCGCCTGCACGGCTCGTTGAGAGGTCATGGCCGCGACCTTTTTTTTCTTCCCGGCCGTTCCAGTGTTTCGATCGCCTCCTGACGCACTCCTACCGGCGATCCTACTCTCTTGAGCCCGTATTGGCCAACCCGCTCCGCCCTCCGTTGTCGCTCTTTTCGTTCGACCGAATACTGGATGGCCCCTTTGGCTTGTCTCCTATCATCCTGCGATGGACGTTGAGGACGCGGATGATCTCCAAGAGCAGATCGATTCGACGAGGAAAGGAGTAATTCTATGAATATCGCTATTATTGGAACAGGTTATGTGGGTCTCGTCACCGGGGTCTGCTTCGCGGAGTTTGGTCTGCATGTGACCGCTGTGGACAAGGATGAGGAGCGCATCGATCGGCTCGCAAAAGGAGAGGTCCTTATTTACGAGCCGCAGTTGGGCGAGATGCTGCACAGAAATCTCGAGCAAGGCCGCATCCAGTTTACAACTGACACGGCGCGTGCGATTCGAGAGTCCCTGGTAGTCTTTATCGCCGTGGGAACGCCTTCGAGAGAGGATGGTTCTGCAGATCTCTGCTATGTCGAGGAAGTCGCCCGAACCGTGGCAAGGAACCTGAACGGATATAAAGTAATCGTGACCAAGAGCACCGTCCCCGTCGGGACCGGGCGGATAATCCAGAAAATTATCAGCGAAGAGAATGAAGGCGGACCACGGGGAGTGTTTGATATCGCTTCCAACCCGGAATTCCTACGCGAGGGATCGGCGATTGAGGACTTCTTGCGACCCAACCGAGTCGTCATTGGGGCAGATAATCCGCAGGCCGTTGCCATCCTCCAGGATCTGTATCGCCCCCTGTATCTCATCGATGTCCCCTTTGTGATTACGACGATCGAGACGGCCGAATTGATCAAGTATGCCTCAAACAGTTTCCTTGCAACAAAAATTACCTTCATGAACGAGATGGCGAACCTTTGCGATGTCCTGGGGGTGGATATTCACGCCGTAGCCAAGGCGATGGGGCTTGATCAGCGGATTGGTTCAAAGTTCTTACATCCAGGCCCGGGTTTTGGTGGTTCCTGTTTCCCCAAAGACACGTGGGCGCTTGTCAATATTGCGAGGGAACATGGATGCCGGGCCCGTGTGGTTGAGACCGTCATTGAGGTGAACGAGCAGCAGAGACTTCGGATGGTGCAAAAGATTATCGGAGCCCTGGGGGCCTCTTCGGATCCCGGATCTCTGGAGGGGATTACTATAGGCATGCTCGGATTGGCCTTCAAACCGAATACGGATGACGTCAGGCAGTCGCCCTCCCTTGCTATTATAAGCGAACTGCAGCGCCTGGGCGCCCGGGTGCAGGCCTACGATCCCGCAGCAATGGAGCAGGCGCGGCGTGTCCTGCCAGAGGTGGATTACCGAACAGACGCGTACAGCACAGCAGAAGGGTCGGACGTGTTGGTCCTGGCCACAGAATGGAATCAGTTTCGTAACCTCAATCTGGAGAAGGTGAAGGGGCTGATGCGCCGCCCGATCCTGGTAGACCTGCGGAATGCCTATGAACCCGAGCGCGTGCGCACGTTGGGGTTTACGTATTGCGGGGTCGGACGATAGCCCGAGAAGCTCCAGAATGCCCCTATGGATTTGCCGGCTTCCATCAGCCCCCGCTTGCGTTGGGTGCGGTCATGGGGGCAGTTCTGGCTCTTCACTAATGTGGTGGCTGAGACTATGAGCCTGGACGATTATCAGCGCAGGGTCACTACACTTCCATGGTAACTACGCAGGTAGATAGACTGAAGGCTGAAGGTTTTTAGGGGTAACCACAGGGTTTCCGAAAGAAGAGTTACCGAGAAGGTCTTGAATGGCTTGATTCGTGCCTTGCGAGATAATGCAGAGCCTTCAGTCTTCAGCCTAAACATCTGAGTAGTTACATTTGTGATTGACGTTAGATGGCGCGTTTTAGTACACTCCGCGTCCATAGGTGATGCGAAAGCGCGTCGGGCCCGGGCAGCTTGCGTAACAGTCGCCTCCAGCCCGGAATGGGGAGCAGGTCGGCACCACAACAGGGTCTTCAACGGAAGCGCTACTTGCCGCCACAGACGTGATCATCAATATTCAGCGCCCTACCCCGGCGGAATTACTGAAGATTCGGGAAGGCACGACGGTCATCAGCCTTCTGTATCCGCTTACCAACCTTGACCTCGTTGCAAGCGTGCCCCTTCCTGGATGAGGCAGTACCCATACTCCGTATAGTCTGCTGTCGTTTGCTCCCACATCAGCAGAAAGAGGAATCGGTGGATATCCTGATTGCGGGAGTCAGCGCGCGTGGCCTGGTGGAGTCGGCGGTTAGGAGCGGACTACATCATCGAATCGTTGCGGTTGACTACTTCGGGGATTTCGATCTGGGGTTGCTATGTACGCATCGCTCGGTTAAGCGGGACCTCAACATTCCGTACGATCCCCGGCACCTGATCCAGGTATCTGCGGGCCTGACCTTCGATGCCCTGGTCTACGTCGCCAACCTGGAAAACCATCCATCAGTGGTTGAGGTAATGGCCGGCGGGAAGCCGATTCTTGGTAACAGCCCCGCCGTTCTGGTATCGGTGAGAGACCCTGCCAGATTTTTTGAGTGTCTTGCGCGAGCCGGTATCCCTGCGCCAAAGATCGCCTTTGGTTCCAAGCCCCTCAACCGCGATTCTGATATCCGGTGGCTACGCAAACCGCTGCGAAGCGGGGGTGGCCATGGGATCGCCGTTCACCTGCCTGGAGATCGCCTTGAGGCTGATTATTTTCTTCAGGAGTACTTGGACGGCCTGCCATGTGGCGCAGTGTTCGCTGCGGATGGTCGGGATGCGTGTCTGCTGGGTATCTCCGAGCAGCTTGTTGGCAGGACAGAGTTCGGGGCGGACGGTTTTCGTTACTGCGGGAGCATCCTCGGGTCCATGGGGGCGGGGCAGGCCGAATGGGGCGATCTCGTGGGTAGCATAAGCCAGGTCGTTGCTGCCATTACCCGAGAGTTTCATCTTGTGGGCGTCAATGGAATCGATTTCATCCTGAAGGGTAAGACCGTCTATCCACTTGAGATTAATCCACGCTATACCGCCTCGATGGAGTTGGTCGAACGGGCCTATGGCCTGAATATCTTCAAGATACATCTCGACGCCTGCCAGGGGAGGCTTCCTGACTTTCACCTCCTCGCTCATCCTGACGCGGGCTGCTTCGGTAAGGCCATCTTCTTCGCTTCCCAGACTCTGATCTTCCATGATCCCCAGCGGTGGTTCGATCGGGGTACTCGAGATCTGCCGCTCGCAGAGGAACGGATTGCACAGGGGAAGCCGGTCTGTACGGTCTTCTCGCGCGGGCAAAGCCGGTCGGAGTGCTTCGATCGACTCACGCGCGCCGCCGCCGAGATTGAGTCGACATGCTTACACGCGACAACGCCCGCATAAGAACAAGCATGACCCGCGACAAACAGTTTTCCGCATTATCAGCTACGCGCCGCGTTCTCAGTCAGGGCGGCCCGTTTCATGTGAAGGGCGGGGAGGTGTGGGTCGAAGGCCTTTCCTGCCGGGAGATTGTAAAGCCGCTCGGCACGCCGCTCCTGGTCTATTCAACAGCGCGCCTGCTCGACAACATCGCAGAGGTTACAGCCGCCGCGGATGCGTCCTCCTGCCCGATCCGTATCCACTTTGCTCTGAAGGCATGCTATCTGGGTGGTGTGGTGTCGCTCCTGAGAGATGCGGGGTTGAGTGTCGAGGTGATATCTGAATATGAGTACCTGCTGGCCAGGCGGATCGGCTTTTCCCCAGCTCAGGTTGTCGTGAACGGCCCGGCGAAGCGACCGGAATTCCTGGAGCACGCTGTCATCGATGGGGTATCACTCATCAATGTCGAGTCGTTGCCAGAGATCGCGTTTCTCCAGAGCTTGGGTCAACGGCTTGGGAGGACGATTGAGGTGGGCATCAGGATCAACCCACTCCTGTCGCGGCGCCTCCGGGGCCAGTTCGCCCCCCCTGGATCGAAGTTCGGCTTTGACGTGCCCAGCGGCGAGGCGGCTGGCGCGGTGAGAAGGATCGTCGCGTCGAGCTCTCTCTCGCTTCGTGCGGTACATTGCCACAGCTATACCAGGCAATACAGACCTGATGCGCATCGGGCCCACGTTGCCGCAGTGGTGAAGTTTCTCCGACGGGTGGAAGCCGATCTTGGGATCCGGATCCCCGTCCTCGACTTCGGTGGCGGATTCGGCAGTCGCTATCCCATGGAGGCGCAGGGTCAGACGTTCCGACACTTCATTCGCGAGATGTTGGAGCCGCTTGTCGGACTGCCGGGCGATCGGCAGGTGATCGTTGAGCCCGGACGGTATCTGGTGAACGACGCCGCCGCGTGCCTGACGAGTATTCTGACATGCAAGCGAACGGTCCATAGACGCTGGGCTCTGGTCGATGCGGGCCGGAATATCTTGCCGCCCCG
Organism: Candidatus Methylomirabilis limnetica; assembly: GCF_003044035.1. Lineage (NCBI taxonomy): Bacteria > Methylomirabilota (SeqCode) > Methylomirabilia (SeqCode) > Methylomirabilales (SeqCode) > Methylomirabilaceae (SeqCode) > Methylomirabilis (SeqCode) > Candidatus Methylomirabilis limnetica. Next base: position 34,078 of record NZ_NVQC01000017.1, on the reverse strand, counting down.
CGAAAACGCCGAATATGTCGTCATGCCTTGTCATGTTTCGCCTGGGCGAACCATGTATCACGTCGGTGATTTCCTGTGTGTGCCGTCAGAGCCTGTTCCGCTCTCACTCGTCAGCGGGGCAATCACTCCAGGCGATCTGCTCGCCGTGTTCAATGCCGGGGCCTACACCTTTTCTATGGCCCAGAACTTCGGGGAGCCGATCCCGAATGCGATCCTGGTCGACAAGGGTGAGTGGACATGGCTGTATAAGAAACTGTCCGTTGAAGAGCAGTTCAATGAGATGATATGGTAAGGTAACTACTCAGGTAGATAGACTGTAGGTTTTTAGACTGTAGGATCGCGTACAGATGAGCCAGGCGTTTTCCGAATGCGACGCGAAGAATGATGGAGACCGAAAAGGTTCTGGGTGCCTTGATTCGGTCCGTGCGCAATGGCTAACAGCCTTCAGCCTACAGCCTAAGCACCTGAGCTGTTACTGATATGGTAAGTTCATCTCGCGCGTAGAGCGGCACGCTACACAATGGGAACGGGGGGGGGAATGACGCTGACACGAAGAGTAAAATTCGGAACGCATTCGGTCATCATCGTTGTTGCAGGGCTTATCGCCCTCGGCGGCCTCATGCGACCATCTCCGGTTGCGTGGGGCGCCGATACCGACTCGCCGGTGCCAAGTGGAGCTGGGGAGGCGGTTCGTCTGGAGCCGGTTGTGGTATCCGCCAGTCGAGTCGAGCAGCGGTTACGGGACGTCCCGGCCAATGTCACGGTCATCACGCGGGAAGATATCGAGCAATCGCCGGCCAGGACTGTGGACGATCTGCTGCGGCAGATCCCGGGGTTCAGTCTGTTCAGGCGGAGCAGCAGCCTGGTCACCCATCCGACGACTCAGGGGGTCTCCCTTCGCGGGATCGGGCCCAGCGGGGTAAGTCGGACGCTGGTGCTCTTGGATGGGGTCCCGCTTAACGATCCGTTCGGCGGCTGGATTTACTGGAACAAGGTGCCAATGGAGAGCATTGAGCGCATCGAGGTCGCTCGCGGAGGCGGCTCAGGCGTCTGGGGCAACTACGCGCTTGGAGGTGTCATTAATATCATCACCAGGCGGCCGGAGGCGCGGGTCGCTCAAGCCAAGCTCGATCTCGGGACCCGGGACACGGTCGATGCCGACCTGCTGGTGAGCCACGTTACAGGCCCATGGGGTATCTCTCTTGAAGGCAGCTTCTTTGATACTGACGGCTATAAGATCGTTCGAAAGGATCAGCGGGGGAAGATAGATGTCAATGCTAACTCCAGCCATAAGACCTTTAACGGCCGGATGGAATACACCCCTTCCCTGAACTCTTCGCTCTTTCTCGCCGGCAGTTTCTTTCGGGAGGATCGCGGCAACGGGACCCCGTTTCAGAATAATGAGACCGAGACCGGCTATATTGCCACGGGAGGCCGGCTGAAAACCGCCGACGGAAGCGACTGGCAGCTCACAATGTTCTCGCACCTGCAGACGTTTAGCAGCACCTTTACCTCTGCGGCTCCCAATCGGAACTCGGAAACCCCGGCGCTCAATCAGTTCGACGTCCCCTCAACGGATGTAGGGTTAAACTTGCAGTGGTCGAAGCGGGTCTTTCAGTCCCATCTGCTCACGGCTGGAACGGATCTGCGATGGATCGACGGAGAAACTAATGAAGACGCCACATTCAGTCAGGCTCTAGGAGAGTTCACTCGGCGACGGAAGGCCGGTGGGGAGCAGGTCTTGACGGGCGCCTACATTCAGGACATTTTCACTCCCGCACCTGGATGGCAGGTGACGATCGCTGGTCGGCTCGACACCTGGCAGAGCTTCAATGCCTCTCGCGTTGAGAAAAATAAACAAACTGGGGCGATTACTCCGACTTCTCCTGGTTCGTTCCCCGATCGGGACGAATTTGCCTTCAGTCCCAAGGTGGCTCTCCTTTACCATGCCACCGATCAACTCTCGCTGAGAAGCTCTTTTTACAAGGGGTTTCGGGCGCCGACTATCAATGAGCAATTTCGGCCATTCAGGGTCCGAAACGATATTACCGAAGCCAATCCAGATCTGGATCCGGAACGGCTAATCGGGGGAGAGGTCGGGGCCGACTATGCCATTATGAGCAACCTTCTCGGTCGGCTGACTGCTTTTTGGAACGAGGTGAAGGATCCTGTTGTCAACGTCACCAAGGGGATCGGTGCGGGGGCCCCCGTTGCTCCTTGCGGCTTCGTTCCGGCCGGAGGCGTCTGCCGACAGCGGGACAACCTGGACCGGACACGGATCAGGGGGATCGAGGCCGAACTGGAATATCGTCCGCTTCCGCGCTGGACCGCCTCAGGCAGTTATCTTTATAACCATACTGAGGTCTTGAGCGCCCCGAACCAGCCGGATCTGGAGGGAAAAAGAATCGCCCAGGTTCCGAGGCATCAGTTTGCCTTGAAGCTGAATTACACCAACCCTGCCCTCATCAACGTCTCCGTCCAGGGGCGGTTTGTCGGGGATCAATTTGAGGACGACCTCAACTCACTGAAGCTCGGCGACTTCTTTGTGGTGGACCTCATGCTCTCGCGACCGATCCCCGTTCCAGGGGCGACCGCAGGAGAACTCTTCCTGGCGGCAGAGAACCTCTTCGATAGGACGTACGAGGTCAGCAGGACGGCCGATGGCATCGTCACCACCGGTACTCCGCTGCTCGTACATGGCGGCGTCAGAGTACGGTTCTGAAGAAAGCCCTCAGCAGCAACTGATGTAGGGGCGCTGCTTGCTGCGCCGTCTGTGGGCAGGGCAAGCCCTGCCCCTACAGTCATTGCTGATGGCTTAGAACTTATGGGGCGATCAGTCGCATGCTGATCCGCACAAAGCTCCGCATCGGGTATCTGGTCATCTTTACCCTGGTGGTCTGCATCGGGCTCGTCATGGTCTGGGCTCTGCGAGGATGGGAGGCGGGAGTAAGGGATCTCACCTACTCCCACGCGCAGAGTCTGAGGGCCGAGCGGCTGCGGGGGGATTTGTATCGGCAGATCAAGGAGATCCTCGACCGGTTTGTGAGTGGGGATCGGTCCGCACGGGGGGAGTTCGAGAACCTGGGGGTGACGGTGGAGGGGGAGTTGGCTGACCTCCGGAAGCATTCCCAGTCGAGGGCGGAGGAGGAGCGGATTCACGCGCTCGAGACGGCGCATCGACAGGTTACACAGCTTGTGAGGGAGATTTTTGAACTTCTCGAGAAAGGCGTTCGGGAGCGGGCCATACAGCGGGTCGAGCGGGAACTGGAGCAAGTGGCGTTCCTGCGGCAAGACGAACAGATTGACCGGCTGCGGGCCTATTATGACGCAGCCGCACAGCAGTCGATGCAACGGACCCGCGCCGTCGCGACTCAGGGAGAACTGCTGGCCGGAGTCGTCGTGCTACTCGCCCTCGCGTGGGGCAGCGGGCTGCTGTTCGGAATTCACCGGTGGCTGGTAAAGCCTCTTCGGGCGATCGGTCGCTCGACCGCGATCATCAGTACCGGAGAGTTGGATCATCGTGTCCAGGTCACGTTCCAAGATGAATTAGGCGATCTGGCGGCCTCGATCAATCGCATGGCCCAGTCGCTTAAGGGGATTCAGGAACGCTTGCTTCAAGCCGAACGATTGGCGGCGGCCGGCGAGCTCTCTTCCTGTATTGCCCACAATATCCGTAACCCATTGGCGAGCATCCGGTCTGCCGCTCAGGCAGCCCTCAAGGGATCGGAGCAGTCCGCAGAGGTTCGGCTTACGCTTCAGAGCATTGTGGAAAGCGTTGATCGCTTGAACCAATGGGCGTACAACTTTCTCTTTGCCTTGAAACCGATTACGCCAACCTTGATCCCTTTCGATCTGAACCGAGTGGTCATGCAGGCGGTTGATGTGGTTCGCCCGATGATCGAGGGGAAGCAGATCACGCTTGACTTGATCCCATCCCCAACATTGCCGCTTGTCCCCCTTGATGAGGGCTATCTGGAACAGGCCCTCGTTGCCCTACTCGCTAACGCGTGCGAAGCGACCCCCCGAAAGGGGAACATTGTGATTACCTCCCGGCTGATCCACGAAGGTGAGGGGCCAGGCGGCATCGCTATTGAGTTCGCTGACAATGGCGAGGGAATCCCCCCCGACATACTCCAGAAGGTGTTCACCCCGTACTTTACCACGAAGAGCGACGGCGTGGGCCTTGGCCTGACAATGGCCCGGAAGTTTATCAGCGCTCACGGGGGAAGCCTTACCGTGTCGAACCGCACAGAGGGTGGGACTGCAGTACAGGTTCTGCTTCCGATTACCTATCCTACAGGAGCCGGTCGCAATGGCTAAGATACTGGTCATTGATGACGAGGTCGTGTTTGCTCGCTCCGTGGCGCACACCCTCAGCAGAAATGGCCATGAGTGCAGAAGTCTGTCGAGCGCAGAGGAGGGGATGATATCGATCGAGACGGATCGGCCCGATCTGATCCTGCTGGATATCAAGCTGGCCGGTATGAGTGGGCTCGACGCGCTAAGGAAGATCTTGAGCCTCGACGGGAGCATCATCGTCATCATCATGACTGCGTACAGCAGCGTCGAGAGCGCTGTGGCCGCGATGAAGGATGGGGCATACGACTACATCCAGAAGCCGATCGATCACGATGAGTTGACATTTATCATCGAGAAAGCATTGGAGACGCATCGCCTGAGAGAACGCCTCTCTTACTTCCAACGCAAGGAGGTCCAGCAGGCCGCTCATGGCGAGATCATTGGCGTCTCTGCCGGGATGACGCAGGTCATAGAGATGATCGGACGGATCGCTCACCTCGAACCCAGGCCTGCGGGCGAGCTGCCGACGGTGTTGCTGCTGGGCGAGACCGGGACGGGGAAGGACCTCGTGGCACGGGCAATCCATCGCCGAGGAAGCCTTGCCGGGCAGCCGTTTGTCGAGATTGAATGTACGTCGATCCCAAAGGATCTCGCAGAAGCGGAGCTGTTTGGGTACGAGAAGGGCGCGTTCACAGGCGCCACTGCTGCGAAGCCTGGCCTGATCGAGGCGGCCGACGGCGGGACGCTCTTTCTGGACGAGGTCGGCGAGCTGAGTCCAGAGCTTCAGGCGAAGCTGTTGAAGGCGATCGAGCGAAGGCAGATTCGCCGGTTGGGCAGCCTTCGGGAGCGAAAAATCAATGTTCGTATTATTGCGGCCACCAACCGCGACCTCGAGGCGGCTGTGAAGGTCGGCGCCTTCCGACCAGATCTCTACTATCGCCTGAAGGTCCTCACCGTGGAACTGCCGCCGTTGCGGGAGCGCGGCGAAGATGTGGTCTTGCTGGCGAACCACTTTCTCAAGCAACTGACCCATAAGTATTCGCTTCCTGTAAGACGGTTCACAGAGGCCGCCCTCCAAGCCCTCAGAGCGTACCGCTGGCCTGGCAATGTTCGAGAACTCGTCCACTTGGTAGAGCGGGCGCTTTTGGTCTGCGATGAGCAAGAGATCGGTCCCTCGGCTCTTAGCATGGACGCCACGTCCCCTGTCGTTGCAAGCCAAAGGCGAAATCACCCACCCGGCGCCGATGAGACGTTTCAGATACAGTTTCCAGAACAGGGTATCGATTTGGATGAGGTTGAGCGACAATTGATCAAGCAGGCGTTGGACCTGACGGACGGCAATGTCGCGGAAGCTGCCAGAAAATTGAGCATCGGTAGAGAAGCGCTCCGTTATCGCATCCAGAAACATGGGATTACCCGCCCGGCCATTTTGTAGAACCGATACAGGTGTTCCGGAGTATTGGGGTTGATGAATGGATAGCTATATGCTATACTACTACTAGCAATTTAATACCTAGTGTCGTGAATCATAAATAGCGGAACAGAATAAAACGAATGGATTTTTTCGCATGGCAAGGCACGAGGAGGCGCCATAGCCCGGACTATGGCAACGACGAGCAACACCGCCATGCGAAAAAAGACGCCGTTTTATGTTTCGATATTTCTGATTCACGACACTAGCTGGAGGGATTGTCCATGAGCACGCTGGTGATCAAGAACTTCCCCGAAAAACTGCACGTGCGCTTGAAGGCGCAGGCACAGCGCCACCATCGCTCCGTCACCAAAGAGGTGGTGAGCCTCATCGAGTCCGTACTCGCGGCGCCCCGCCAGCCACCAAAGCTGTCACCGCCGCTGAAGCTGGCGAGTGGAGACCGTCCGACCATTGAAGACATCGAAGCCGCCATCGCCGAAGGGCGTGACTGAGCGTTATTGACGATGGTGTTGATCGATACCAACATCGCGATCTCATTGTGGGTCGAGAATGCCTGGACGCATGCGGCGCGCCGGCTGCTGGAAAAAGATTGGGATTGGCGCACGGAGTCCTTCGCGCTGATAGAGTTCGCGAACGTTATGGCGACCTACGCGCGTATGGGGCTAACCAGCGAGGGTGAGGCGCTTGCGCGGCTCAATGAGGCCGAGGTATTCCTGAGCCCAGGGTTGACCGTTGTCAGCCACCATCAAGCCTTGGTTGTCGCGATGACCTACAAGGTGTCAGTCTACGACGCTCGTTTCCTCGTGGCGGCTCGGGAACTGGGGGTAAAGCTCGTCACGGAAGATGCGACGCTCCGGCGCGCCGCGCCCGAATTGACGCAGTCGCTCGAAGTAGCTCTCGCCGCCTGACCATGACCCGCCAGCCGAAAGAAGCCTACGACCTCACCGACACCGAGAAGCGCGACCGGTTGAAATCAACCAGTGGTTGAAATCAACCAGATCTTCCCGCGTACGGTTTGGATATGCTCCCGAATCCCTCTCGATAATTCAATGAGTTAGCTGCCCCTCATCTCGGCTTCCATTCGGCATACGCGTTGCATCATGGGGATGCTTCTCAGGGGAGATGTCTACTTGAACTCGCTCCTCTATCCCTAGGCATCCTTAAGGAGGTGACACTATGCAGGGAGCTCGGACTCAGGCGATCGGAGCGCTGGCGGGATTGATGATCAGTTGGTGGGCCAATGGCGTGCATGCCCAGGAATCTGGAGTGCCTCTGGAGATCACCCCGCTTCCAGAGATCCTCGTGACTGCGCCGGCCCGCCTTCCAGAGGTCCCGCTCTCGCTCGCCGAAGTTCCGGCTAGCGTTCAGGTTATTACGGCCGAGGAGATCAAACGCTCGGGTGCGCTGAACCTCCAGGACGTCATGCAGCAGCTTCCGGGGGTCCATCTGAACGATCAACAGGGCAACGCCTATCAGTTCGATCTCTCCTTTAGAGGCTTTTCGGGTACCTCGGTCACTGGCGTCCCTCAGGGAATCAGCGTGTTCGTGGATGGGGTCAGGGTCAACGAGCCGACCGTCGAAGAGATCAATTTCGACCTCATCCCGCTCGATGATGTCGAACGGATCGAGTTGATTCGTGGACCAACGGCTATCTTCGGCCGGAACACCCTGGCCGGTTCCCTGAATATCATTACGAAGCGGGGTACAGCCGAGCGAGAGATGGTCGTTGAAGGTTCAGGTGGCAGCTTCGGGCGCCGGAAGGGGCGGGGGTACATGAGTGGAACTGCCGGACCATTCGACTACTACGTCGCCGGAAGTCAGTTCGATGAGGACGGTTGGAGAGTTCAGTCCGACAGCCGCCTTTCGCAAGCCTTTGGGAAGCTCGGTTTCCGTCAAGGCGGCACTGACATCACCCTTTCGTACCAGTTTCAGAATAATAGGATTCTGCAACCAGGCACGTTGCCCGAGAGCGTCCTGAAGGTCGATCGGACGCAGAACTTCACCGGGGGCGATTTCTTCAACCCGAATCTCCATATGGGGACTCTGAATGCCAGTCAACGCCTCGGCGGGGGCTTTACCTTTGCCCTCAACGGATTCGTCAGGAAGCTGGACACCGAGCAGTTCAACGCGAGCCTGATCAGCGAGAACTCACGCCTCTTTAATGATACCTTCTCCGGCGGTGGCACGCTCCAGCTCACGCACGAAGGCCGATTCTGGGGGCGCAAGAATCTGCTGACCATCGGGACCGAATACACCCGTCACGATGTAGACATCCGGGTTTCCGAGGAGCAGAATGATCGGTCTCGTCAGCAATGCCGAGAGGAGGCGCTCGCCGCGGGGAAGAATCCGGATGAGGAATGCCCGGAGAAGCAGCTTACCTCCGTTCTCTCCGACAAGCAGGATACCGTCGGGGCGTACATCCAGGACACCGCCGAGCTTGGGCGTGGCCTGCTACTGTCCAGTGACAATCTGTTCTTGACGGGGGCGCTCCGGGTTGATTACGTCAGGCACGATATTACCGACTCGAGCCCAGAAGAGCCGGGCAAGGCGACGGGGAGGGCCTCCTATAGCCGCGTGAACCCCAGGGCCGGCATCAACTACAATCTCTCCGACAGCTACGGGTTCTATTTTTCATACTCCCAGGGGTGGCGAGTCCCGGCTTTCCTGGAGCTGACCTGTGGCAAGCCCGATTCGCCATGCGTCGGCCTGCAGGCAGGTGTGGCGCCCGACACCGGCTTCTTGAAGCTTAGTCCCGTCAGGGCCCACAACTACGAGGTGGGTTTCCGGGCGCGCCCCTTGCCCTGGCTGGAGGGGAGCCTGGCGCTCTACCGGACCGATGTGCGCGATGACATCTTCTCTGTCTCCGATCCGGCCGAGCTGACCGTCTTCTTCCAGAACATCGGTAACACCAGGCGCCAGGGGTTGGAGGCCGGCCTGCGCGGGATCTACAGAAACCTTCTGGAGCCCTACGTGAATTACACATTCACCCGCGGAACCTTCCAGGATAACATCGAGCTGGGCTCGCCTCGAACGCCAGGCGTCCCTCAGCAAGTGGCCAAGGGGGATCAACTCCCCTTAATACCGAACCATCGTGTAAATGCCGGTCTCCGCTACCATCTCTATAGATGGCTGAGCCTCTCTCTGGACCTGACCTATGTGAGCTCGCAGTTCTTGCGTGGCGACGAGGCGAACACCCAGTCGAAGCTCGACGACTATATTATCTTGAGTACCGGCCTCGATCTCCACTGGAAGCGGTTAAACGGGTTCGTAAAGATCAACAATCTGACAAACAACCGCTATGAGACCTTTGGGACCTTCGCCCCAAATGCTAAGGTCCCCGGGGAGCCTATCGAGCGGTTTTTGAATCCTGCGCCGCCGATCAACGTCTTGGTCGGCGCCAGTTACCGATTCTAAGATTACAGGTAACAACTCAGGTAGATAGACTGTAGGTTTTTAGACTGTAGGAACGCGCACAGATGAGCCAGGCGTTTTCTGAATGCGACGCGAAAACGATGGAGACCGAAAAGGTTCTGGGCACCTTGATTCGGTCCATGCGCAACGACTAACAGCCTTCAGTCTACAGCCTAAACACCTGAGGAGTTACGATCACAGGACCGTATGTAAGAAAAAACTCTTCGCTCGCTTCGTAATGATCCGCTATAATTGTTTTATGTCTCCAAAGGATAGTTTCGCGCTTGGACGTCAAGGAGGCCGTACTGAGGTTGACCGGGCCCCCGATGCGATCCATCCTGTCATGACGTTTCTGGTTGGATCGCAGGCCAGACCGCTTTCGTTGGGCCGATTTCTCCTGAGTTCCACCGGTTTCCACCTGATTCTGGCTTGGGTTATCATCAGTTTTGGGCTTCTCACGGCTCCATCAGCTCCGCGGCCCCTTGTCGTAACCCTCATTGGAAGTGAGAATTCCGAGCCATCCGCTCCATCGGGACACCCTGACCGCACTCGCACGAGGCAAGCAGCCGCCCCAGGGAAGGCGGTTCCTCCTGTCAACTCGAAAGCGATGGCTCAACCTCGCGTTTCGCCTCCGTCTCCTGTTCTTGCGGCGTCTTCACCTGCTCGGGCGGCTGAGGTGGTGGAGCCTACGACGTTGGATGAGCGGATCGGCGGGCCAAAGGCCGTTGGTATGTCGGGGAGTGGGTCACGCGCAGTGGACGTTGGCACACCGGGATCCTCTACAGCAGTTAGCTTGTCGCCGGGGCCGGTTCTGCTCGGTCCTGACGGGGATGGCGTAGGCGGCTCCGGCTCAGCAAGCCGGGGTGGAGCGGGCCGGCTCGACGCAGCGTTGACCGCGCCACTGACACCGACAGTGACTGTTGGTTCTCCCCAGGGCGGCGGTACAGGCGGAGGATCTGGCCGGACAGGTAGTGGAGCTGCTGGAGGTGGATACGCGGCCCCGAACTACGGGATCAATCCGCTTCCCAGGTACCCTCCTTTGGCACGGGAAAAAGGTTACGAAGGAACGGTCTACCTGCGTGTCTTGGTTCGGGCGGATGGTCGCGTGGGGCAACTTACTATTGATCGATCCTCGGGCTATGAGATCCTTGATCGGGAGGCGGTAGATTCGGTTAAGGGGTGGGCGTTTCTTCCTGCCAAAAAGGGTGGGAAGCCGGTGGAAAGCTGGGTGCTGCTTCCGGTAAAGTTCGCGCTTAACTGATATGGGATAGGGCGTGACGACTATCTTACACATTGCGAGATTGTTCTCCATATCCTTGTCCTTTCCCCTCGCCCTTTCCCTTCTCGTCTTTTTCGCTCCTCCTGCAGGAGGAGCCGAGCCGAAGAGTAAGTATTTCTATGACGAGAATGGGGAGGTCATCCGGGAGGAGGTTGATAGCGCCGGCTCCGGGCGTATCGATGCCTGGATCACCTACCGGGATGGACACCCGATCCTCCAGGCAGTAGACACGAATAAAGACGGTAAACCCGACACATGGCACCACCTGTCTACAGATCGTCAGGTGGAGAGGACGGAAAAAGATAACAACGGCGATGGGAAGTTCGATATCCGGATTAGTTATCACCAGGGAATCCCGATGAAGGCAGAACAGGACCTGGATGCCGATGGGCGAGTCGATCGATTCATCTTCTACGAAAAGGGGAAGGCGGTTCGGGCCGAGGAATCGGTGAAACGCGATGGAAAGATCACCCTCTGGTCGTATTATGATGCTGCCGGCGTGCTCATCAGGGATGAGGAGGATAAGAAGGGAGTCGCTCGCCCAACGTTCTTTTCTTATTACCAGGAAGGAAAACTCGTGCGGCGCGAGGAGGATACGAAAGGATCGGGGCGGATCGACCGCTGGTCGTATTACGACAAGGACGAGCGCCTGATCCGGCGCGAGGCCGACCGAAAGGGTTCCGGGCGACCTGACGTCTGGGCCTACTATGAGAACGGACAGATCGTCAAGCAAGAGGAGGATACTCTTGGTCAAGGCCGGCCGAACGTCGCCTACTTTTTCCAGGTAGGCATCCTTTTCCGACGAGAAGAGGACACGCAGGGAGCCGGCCGGCTCGATCTGATCGACTGGTACGAGAGCGGTAAGCCGGTCAAGCGACAGCAGGATACCAGGCGGCAGGGGAAGATGGATGTCGTCACCTTCTTTCGCGAGGAAGAGATTCAACGGCAGGAGGTTGATACCAAATACGAGGGGCGGTATGACCTAGTTCGCTTCTTTGGGAGTGGTCGCCTTGCCAAAGAAGAGTATGACACCAACGGGGACGGCCGACCGGACGTCTGGGTCTCCTATAATGAGACGGGTGAAAAGGTGCTTCAGGAAGAGGACACCGATTACAATGGCAAGGTTCATGTCCGGTATCGCTTTGCAGGAGGGAAGGTCGTGGGTAAGGAACTGGTCGGCGAAAAGCGAGCGGACAGCCCGCCGCGCCTGCTGATGCCTAAGATCCCGTAACGCTCAACCTCTCAAGACGGCATATATTCGAGAGAAAAATTACTTGACAGATTGGCGCGAATGAGGTGTAAAATGCCGTTGCATCAAAGTAACTACTCAGGTAGATAGACTATAGGCTTTTAGACTGTAGGAACGCGCACGGATGAGCCAGGCGTTTTCAGAATGCGACGCGAACATGATGGAGACCGAAAAGGTTCTGGGCGCCTTGATTCGGTCCATGCGCAATGGCTAACAGCCTTCAGCCTTCAGCCTAAACACCTAAGTAGTTACGCATCAAACAGCGTTTCTGAATGGGTTGGCTCTCCTGGGCGTGAGAGGCGTGCATGGTTTCTCATCGATACAATCGAGCCGGTGCTGATCGCGTTCAATGGCATGAAGGTTTTCACTCACCTTGTGAAGAATACGAAAACGGTCAGAGTTGCTCCTCCATGTGTCTGGCGCGGGCTGGTTTGCCTTTGTCTCGTCGTTACCCTTTTTATCCCGATCATTGCCTCTCAAGCTCGCGCTCTGGAGCCGGCCTTTGGTCAAGCTGCTGAGGAGGCTGCCGCTAAACTCGCTGAAGCCTTTCCAGTCGTCCAAGGGTCAGTGACAGGAGTCGAGAGGGACCGGGTCCTGATCGACCTGGGGGCCAATAAGGTGTACCAGGGGATGGAACTGCAGGTCTATCGGGCAGGAGATGAAGTCAAACACCCCGTGACTGGCGAGATCTTGGGAAGGCGGGACAAAAGGCTGGGCCTCCTCAGAGTCGTTGATGTGAAAGAGAAATTCTCGGAGGCGGCCATTGTCTCCAGAGAGGAGGGGTCTACCATCAGGGCCAGTGATTTGGTCCGGGTAGGTTCAGACCGTCTATTGGTTGGCCTTCCACTCATCAATACCGGCGGGATCAAGGAAGCGAATGCCCATTCGGTCACGAAAGATCTGGCCATTGCGCTAGCCAAGACCGGCCGCTTTATCGTAATCGAGGATCCGCTCCTCAGGGCCGCGCTGGCGGGGGAGCATTCCTCGCGGGTGGAATCATTAGGCGATCCCTCCACCCTGAAACTGTTGGCGGAGAAGGCGCACGTTCAGCTCCTCGTTTTGGGCAAACTCAGTCCTGGTCATCAGGGCCTGTTCTTGAATCTGCAGGTCATGTCAGTCGTTACCGGAGCGCCGTTGACTGTTGCGAGCGTCGAGATCGCGGAACGTGGACCGATGGTTGTGGCCGCCCCCTCGCCACCGTCTGGTCCGGCCCTCCGACCTGGCTCAGGGCATGCCCCCTCAGCAGCGTCACGACCCTCTTTCGTCCACGCGGAGCGTCAAAGTTCTGAGCCTTCGAGAACTGCCGAGCAGATGAAAGGTCCCTCTTCAGAGATAGCCTCTTCCCGTAAGGGTGTGGTTGCCGAAGAGGCGTTGCGAAAGCCCGGGGCCCCTTCATTCCTGACTGTGGCTGAGGCCGAACCGGCGCGTTCCGATAATAATAAGGGTTTGCAAGAGTCTGTCGTATTCGAGTTGCCCGATCCGCTTCTTGCACTGGCAGCGGGAGATCTGGATGGGGATCAACGGCCAGAGATCGTTGGGATAACCTCCTCTGAGGTGATTGTCTATCGGTGGCAGAATCAACGACTGGCGCCGATTGCCAGGATTGGCAGTCCCCGGTCTATTCGCCACTTGCATGTTGATGTCGGCAATATTAATGGCCGCAGTCATGCCCAGGTCGTTATCACGGCCCTGTCCGGTGCTCGGAACGAGCTTCACTCGTTTGTCCTGGAACTTCAAGGTAGTAAGCTCGTCCGAATTGCCGATAAGCTGGGCTACTTCCTTCGCGTGGTCATGGGGCCTGGTATTGAGACGCCTATCCTGGTCGGTCAGCGGATGGGGGAACTGACTGCTTTTGAAGGGCCGATCATCCGACTGTCCTGGAATGGCGAGCGGTATGTCGAAGGGCAGCCACTCATCCTTCCGGTCCAGGTGAAGAATCTCTACGAATTTGCGCCGATCAATGCCACCGGCGATCAGATATCAGAGGTTGCTGTTATTAGCGAGCAACGGGTCAAGGCCTACGGGAGCGAGGGCAAGCCGTCATGGGAAGGCAAAGATGACCTGGGCGAGGTCGATCACCTTGCCTTTTCCCACATCCCCACGCACCGGGCTCTCCTGGCTAGAGACGGGCTCAAGTCGGGCCTGATTACTCCTGAAGAGCACGCAATTCGGGAGATCCTGCCGCGGCGAATCCTTGTCGAGACCTCGCCCCTGTGGGGTAACGCCAAGACAGAGCTTCTGACCTTTACCAATCCGAAAAAGATTGGGCTTTTTCGTGTCGAGTCGTCCCTGCCTAGCCGGGTTGTGGCGTTTGACCGTCAAGAAGGAACCTTTGCGCGGGGGTGGGAGACGATCCCTCTTGAGGGGAAGGTGCGTGACGTTGCCTTGGCCGATCTGAACGGTACCGGCAGGAAGAACCTGATTGTGCTATCGGCTGTTAAAGAAAAGGGTGTCGTCGCATATCTGCAGGACGGGTCACGTGGTATTATTAGCGTGTTTTCTTTCACCCGGTAAGATGTCCGCATTACGGAGCGTTGAGTGATTGTAACTACTTAGGTAGATAGGCTGTAGGCTTTTAGCCTGCAGGAACGCGCACGGATGAACCAGGCGTTTTCTGAATGCGACGCGAACATGATGGAGACCGAAAAGGTTCTGGGCGCCTTGATTCGGTCCATGCGCAACGACTAACAGCCTTCAGCCTACAGCCTAAACACCTGAGTAGTTACGAGTGATTTACCCAATCGTGAAGAGGCTAGGCAAAAGAAAGGAGGAGAGCGGCCGCTCTGCATCTTTGCTTGGATGAACGCGTGGATCGCAATTCCTGAAAAGGCGGCGTAAGTGAAGTAGGGGCAATCGGGGCATTAGAGAGAAGTGAGATATGATTTCCTGGGAAGCAACAGGATCGCATAAAGAGGGAGGTATTCAATGAGCGTGAAACGATGTACGTCACTGATCGGGGGTCTACTGATCCTGGCTGGGGGTCTCGTAGTGGCGGCGCCTATGGTCTACGCCAACGACGAGGTGTTGAAGCTGCAGAAAGACGATGGCCAATGGGCGCAGCAGAGCAAGGACTACGCAGGGACCCGCTACAGCACCCTGAACCAGATTACGCCCGAGAACGCGAAAAATCTTAAAGTCGCGTGGTCGTTCTCGCTGGGGACACTCAACGGCCAACAGGGAGGCCCGCTGGTTGTCGGCGACACGATGTATGCCCATAGCTCCTATTCTACGGGCAACTCGCATAATATTTTTGCCCTCGATCTGACCAAGGAAGGGGCGCCGATCAAGTGGAAGTACGTGGCCAAGCACGATCCAAAGGCGGTTCCGGTCGCCTGCTGCGACTTAGTGCATAAGGGCCTCCAATATGGGAACGGCAAGATCCTGTACCAAACGCTCGATGGAATGGTTATTGCCCTCGATGCCAAGACCGGTAAGGAGCTCTGGAAGACTCGGAATGCCGACCCTTCCAAGGGTGAGACGAATACCGCCGCCGGCCTGGTGATTAAGGATAAATACATTGCCGGCGTCGCCGGTGGTGAGTTTGGAGTCCGAGGCTGGGTGGCGGCCTACGACATCAACACCGGCAAGCAGGTCTGGAAGGCCCGCAGCGTGGGGCCCGATGAGGATCTCAAGCTTGCCTCCGACTTCAACGCCGCCAACCCGCATTACGGACGATTTGGCGAGGGGACCAAGAGCTGGCCTGGCGAGGAGTGGAAAACGGGCGGTGGCACCACTTGGGGCTACTATGCATACGATCCTGATCTGAACCTGTTCTACTACGGCAGCGGTAACCCCGGGACCTGGAACCCCGCCCCTCGGAAAGGCGGCGATAACAAGTGGTCGATGACCATATGGGCCCGCAATCCTGACACTGGGGTGGCCAAGTGGGCATACCAGATGACTCCGTGGGACAACTGGGACTACGATGGGATCGACGAATCCGTCCTGACCGAGCAGACGATCGATGGCAAAAAGCGCAAGGTTCTGACTCATTTCGACAGAAACGGCTTTGTATACACCCTTGACCGCGCTGACGGGACACTTCTCCGGGCCGATGCGTTCGTCTATGTCAACTGGGCGAAGGGGATCGACCTGAAGACGGGGCGGCCGATCGTAAACCCTGACAAGTTAACTAAGCAGGGTGAAGACACCAAGAACATCTGCCCTTGCGCGATGGGTGGTAAGAACTACCTGCCTGCTGCCTACTCCCCGGTGACGAACCTCTTCTACGCGTCCGTCAACAACATGTGTATGAGCTATGAAGGCGTTAAGGTTCAGTACACGGCGGGGGCTCCGTACGTGGGCGCCACCGTTCTGATGTACGAAGGCCACGAAGGTAAAGACAAGGGCTGGTGGGGAGATCTCATTGCCTGGGATGTCGTCAAAGGGAAAAGGGCGTGGGCCATTAAAGAGAGTCAGCCCCCATGGAGTGGGCCCGTGGTGACCTCTACCAATGTGGTCTTCTATGGTACGATGGACGGCTGGTTCAAAGCGGTCGATGCCCGAGATGGGAAGCTTTTGTGGAAGCACAAGGTGGGGTCCGGGATCATCGGTAATCCGATCACCTACAAGGGGCCTGACGGCAAGCAGTATGTCGCCGTATACTCCGGCGTTGGCGGGTGGTTTGGCGCCACCGTGTCGCTCGACCTTCCGTCGGACGATCCAACCGCCGCATTGGGCGGGGTGAATGCCGCCTACTTGTCAGGTCTGCCCATGGCCACAACCAAGGGCGGGACGCTCTACGTCTTCGGCCTCTAAGCGAGCATGCCTGATGCCGGCGCCGAAGGGTTATGCCCTCGGCGCCGGTTTTTTTCCCGTGCAAGGTAGCGGCTTGGCTAAGCTAAAGGGAGTATAATGAGCCGAAGATCAGCCATTCTCAGCGGATTCGTTGTAGTGATGATTCTGTTTCCCTTTGCCTGGCAAGCCTGGGGGGGGCATGTCAACCCACTCCGTGTCTGCGGCGATCCAAATAACCTGCCATTCTCCAACAAGCAATCAGAAGGTTTTGAAAACAAGATCGCCGAAGTCATCGCCAAGGAAATGAAGATAGAACTCACCTATTTCTGGTGGCCGCATCAGCAGGGGTTAGTTCGGAGAGCGTTGAAACCGGGACTCTGTGATGTCATGATCTCGATCCCTCAGGGTTGGGATCGGGTTCTCTGGACCAAGCCCTATTACCGTTCGGCGTATGCCTTTGTCTATCGCAAGGATCGGGGGTTTCATATCAGCTCGCTAGATGACCCGATCCTGAAGCGTCTCAAGATCGGAGTCTATATTAATTCCCCCCCCATGGAGGCATTGGCCAATAGGGATATCAGGACAAATCTCGTCGGCTACAGTCTCGTCAATTATGGCGACCAGAATGAGCGTTCGGACAAGATCATCCGGGACCTTGTTGCCGGCGAGATCGATGTCGTATTGGATTGGGGGCCGATGGCTGGCTATTTTGCAAAACGGTTGAATGGATCGACACCTCTTGAGGTAGTCCTCCTTCAGGGTGGGGAGCCGAGGATCCCTTTCACCTTCGAGTTTTCTATGGGGGTGAAAGAAGGCAATACGGCACTCAAGGCTGAGCTTGAGCAGGCGATTAGTAAACGGCATGCCGAAATCAGAAAGATTCTGGAGGAGTATGGTGTGCCCCTTCTACCACTCCTGGCGCACGAGCAATTTCCAAAGGTGGAAGAGAAACCGGGAGAGATCTTTTACCGTAGCTTCGATCGGGACGATCCCCTCCCCTCTTATTAAAACCGGGTGAAAGGGGCAAACCTTACCTAAACACGAACGAGGAACAGTGACCATGAGACAGAAGAAGTCGCTTCTTGCTATGTTAATCCTGACCTTTGTGATGTTGGGATGTGTTCAGAGTCTCACGGCTCAGACCCAGAAAGAGCCGGCGAAGATAGAAGAATCCGGCCAACAACCGAAAGGATCAGAGGCCCCCGCACCTGCTGATCCGCAGAAGCCAAAAAAGCTCAACCCGTTCACCGGGAACGCAGACGCGATCAAAGAGGGGCGTCAATTGTATCTGCAGTCCGGCTGTCCAGGCTGCCATGGCTCAGGCGGTGGTGGCGCGATGGCTGGGGCTACGGCATTCATACGTGATACTTGGAAGTTTGGTGGTGACGACGAGACCTACTTCAAGGTTACCAAGGGGACCTATCCAGGACAGACCATGCCGGCGGTCTTCGGGGCCATCCTCAGCGATGAGCAGGTATGGAAGATCATTGCATGGATTCGGTCTATCTATAAAGGAGATCCGGAGAGGATCTCCTGGTAGAACAGAGGACGGGTCCGCTGATGCTGGAGCGAGTGGCTGGACGGATGGGTGTACTATTGGCGCTTGCGTTCTTGGTAGCGCCCCTTCTCGTCTCACAGGTCTTTGCTCAGGACGATGTTGGCCTTCCGATTCATCCAAAGGCGATCCCTTCCACCATCGTTCATCGGTCTGGAGAAGGGGAAGGGACGCGATGGGTTCAGATCAGTTTCACAGTCAACGCACCGTATAAGCAAGTTGTCAAATTCTATCAGGAGAAGGTGGACAGGAATGCGCAAATCTCTGAGATCGACTCTGGAAAGCTCCTGAATACCCTTATCCTGTTCAGTAGAGACCTCACGGATCAGTTCAACGTCAATATCAGTAGTAAGATTAGAGGAAAAGTCACTGAGGTTGAACTATCCCGGAATTTTGTCCATCCGTAGATGCTATCTACGGTAGCGATCAGCTTTACTTGGAAAATCGCCTACGACTGAAATCCCCCTCGGGTTCCCCCCTTTGATAAAGGGGGGTGGGGGGGGATTTCATGTGAGCGCTGATTGCTGGATTCGATGTTGTAAGGAAGTAAAAAAGTTCTTGACATCGCGATGCATTGTCTTTATGATACGGCCGTTGGTGTAGCACGCTTTTGTTGTGGAAGGGAGAGAACCGCGCAAAGCTGCTGGATGGGGCTTTCGCGGTTTTTGTTTATCGGGGCATGGCCTCGAGATTTTAGATAGAGGGGGGGTGAGGTTTTGGAACGAGTTACTGGTACTGTAAAGTGGTTCAACGATGCGAAGGGCTACGGCTTTATTGCACGGGAAGACGGCGACGACGTATTCGTGCACTATTCTGCGATTACTGGAGCCGGCTTCCGGTCGCTCAATGAAGGGCAGGCTGTGGAGTTCGAGGTAGTGGATGGGCCAAAGGGTAAGCAGGCCGCCAACGTCTCTAGAGCAGCCTAGTTAGCTTACGTTCCCTCTGAACCGTTACGACCTCCCGGAGATCTCTCCGGGAGGTCGTTTTCTTTCCGAGCGCTGTTTTTCTCCCGCCTTAGCCTGGAAGCTCCCGTTACGCTGATGAAGAAAACGGCCCATTTATCTGGCCTATCGTCAACCATCCTCGGCTCAGCGCTTCATGGGGGCCAGACTCGCCTGGCGAGCGGAGCGAATCAGTAGCCAGATGCAGAGAGTCAGTTTGAGCAGATCGAGAGCGGTATAAATCAGGTGCAGTTTCCGGAAGCGTGCCAAGTCGATGGACACCAGGGTCCGGGGGACAAAGTCCAGACTTCGGCCGAGCGACAGGAGGGATTGGCTGAGCAGTAGCGACACGACGACGATGACGGAGACCGTTGCGGCGATAGTGATCACTGTGCGGTCCAGGGGTCTCAGTCCGATGGCGGCAGCGACGACGGCCGCGCCGAGCGCAAGCTGGGTGAGCCCCCAGGCGCTAAAGAAAAGCCGATTCAATTCTGAAACGAGATAGCGCAGGACGCCGCGAGCCTCATCGTGTGCGAGGGGGGCGATGGCGCGCGAGAACTCAACGGTTGGCGCAGACAGCAGCCGATCGACTGTACGAAAATTCTGCGTTGCCACGAACGACATCAGTAAGGTGCCGACGATCCACCCACCCAGTAGCATAATGAGCAGCGCTCTCATCGTCCTCCCATCGTAAATCGCAATCCTTTCGTTTCGACGTTCATCCTGAGTAACTACTCAGGTAGATAGGCTGAAGGCTGAAGGCTTTTAGGGGTAATCAGAGGTAACTGCGCTATCAACTAAATCTGTCAAAGCATTTGGGCTTCTTGCCCAACGAGGATTAAGCTCTGCTTGAACCAAAGGTCGTAGAAACCGAGAAGGTCTTGAATAGCTTGATTCGTGCCTTGCGAGATAATATTTTATAGCCTTCAGCCTAAACACCTGAGCAGTTACCATCCTGATGCCCTACGCTTGAGCAAGTTCAGGGGTAAGAACCCACAGTAGCCGAAAGCCTCTTTCGGTCTTGGCGAGGCAGACCATCGTTCCTGTATCCGGCCAGATGATCTCCTCCTCGTTATCGCCCAGCACCAGAGCCGAGACGAGGCGGCTCAGGTGCGGCAGGTGGCCCACGAGCATCAGCGGTTCCCCGGCAGCCTCCAGCTCGGCTCGGGCCCTGTCCGGCGCGTCACCGGGCGCGAGGCCCTCGATCTGTCGAATACCGAGCCGCGGCGCGAGGTGTTCGGCCAGGATTTCAGCGGTCTGCCGCGCGCGCACCTTACCGGAGTGGCGTATCTGTGCCACCTCAAGTCCCAGGATCGCGGCATGCCTGGCCACTCGCTGAATCTCATCGCGCCCACGATCGCTTAGCGGCCTGGCGGAATCCTCCATGTCGGCCTTTGCCTCTCCATGGCGTACCAGATAGTGCCGCAACGCCTTTTCGACAGCCATCCTCACCTCCGGCGGTATGTTCCCATCAACTCCGTTTGGCCGAGGATATGACCCTGCATCGCCTTCTCCAGATCCTTCTTGGTCGTGCTTGCGGGGAGATTCATCGCCGTATCGAGCGCGTACAGCTTGAAGAAATACCGATGAGTCCCAGAAGGGGGACATGGGCCGCCATAGCCGATCCGGTGGAAATCGGTGGTTCCCTGTTTGGTACCGTTTAGCAGCGATGCGGTCTTGGGTAGATCCTCGTCGAGTGCGCCGGCGCCGGCGGGGATGTTCCACATGACCCAGTGGACCCACGTGCCGACCGGCGCATCAGGATCGTCCGAGATGAGGGCAAACTCTATTGTCCCGGCCGGAGGGTCTGACCAGCTTAGTGGTGGGGAGATGTCTTGCCCATCACACGTGTACTTGGCTGGAATCATTTCACCAGCGGCAAAAGCCTGACTCTTCAGTTCCATCGTCACCCCTCCTGCGCCGATCAGCAGCGCGGCAAGCCCAACAGCGATAACCAGCTTGGTCCCCACTCCAAACGGAGTCATTGTCTCTTCCAGCGCCTCGCGACAGCGCATTCAGCATTTCTCAATTGTAACTAACTCAGGTAGATAGGCTGAAGGCTGAAGGCTGAAGGCTTTTAGGGGTAAGTCATGCGTGATCATACAAAACTCCGAAAAGGTCTTGAATGGCTAGATTCGTGCCTTGCGAGATAATTTAGAACCTTCAGCCTTCAGCCTAAACACCTGAGTAGTTACTCTCAAGCGACTGCTGGTACCAGGATTGGTCGTACCCCTTCAATTCCACATTCTCCGCATCCTTCAGGACAACGAACGGCGACCTGGATTCCACCATCACGGCGATCTCTTCCAGGAAATGCAGGTCCTTTGGGCTGGGTATCTCTTTCCGGGCGATGTTGGCCAGGAGTTTCAAATCTGGGCCATGGGCCAGACCGACCGGATGTAAGGTCATGAAGCCGTCGGTGATCTCGGGCCGCGCGCTGTACCCCTTGTGGTTGAAGAGAACCTCATCCACCCAGTTGAGATGGTGATACGGCAGGCTGTGGATCCACCGGGGCAGGAAAACCTGCAATGCCATTCCTTCATCCTCGCTTACGAAGACGGTGAGCTTCTTCGGATCGAGATGAACGTGTGGTGAGGACAGCGCAACTATATCGTTGAGGCGCAAGATGAATGGCCACACCTCTCCCTCCCACGCCACGACATCGAAGACCGACGCTGCATATTTGAGCAACGTGAAACCGCCCAGCCGTCTTTTGACGACAACCTGTGTGGCCTCGTCGCCGCTGAGCGGCGGATGGAGCCCAGCAAGAGGCTTCGGTTCTGGCGGAATCGGAGCAGCCGGCGAAAAGGGCCAGGGCTGCTGATCCCCCATCCAGTAGTCGTAGGGGCGAAACAGCCGTTTCGGGATTTCGTAGAGGAGGATAGAAACCCTTCCGGTAAAGAGAAACGAATAGGTGGTACCTCGGGGCAGAAAAACGAAATCGCCCTCCCGAACTTCCTTGAGCAGTCCGAAATCGGTAATGAGGCTCAGGGGATGGTGGGCTCGATGGACAAAATAGAGTTCATCGCAGTCCGCATGACGAGAGGGCGGTTGCCACTTCCCGGCTTCCCCGAAATCACCATTGCAGACCCAAATGGTGACATCGTTACTTGAGAGGATGGGGACGAAGGAGCCGGACGTGGCCATCTCTGCTACGTGAAAGGCTTGCCTCTGGAGAGGGCGACTTTCCCCTATTGGCCGTTCGACGTGTGCTTTGAACAAGGGGTGGTCGGCGGGAATCGTCGCGCTTTCGACGATGGCGGTTGGAGGGTGCTCCATCAGGAGTTCCGTGCCGAACTCGAGCTTGTAGCTCGAAAGGCCCCTCGGAGGACGGCCAGTAGAGTGCCAGTCCGTAAGAGCTGTCTGGTAATCAGACCGGACCCGTCGCTCGGTCCGTGTCAGATTCACCATCTTTGGCACATTCTCAGCCATGTTTTCGCCCCATCCTGAGTTTACTCACTTCCATTTATATGTTGCGGTAAAGTGTCTGAGGCCTGGCGGTTCAGGTTCGACAAACATCATTCCATGGATGTCGCGCCGTCGTTTCCACAATCGCTCTGCGCCCTTGATGACGCGGTCAAGGTCGTCTCGTGTATAGCGCAGGCGTGGAAGCGCAAGCCGCACAAACTCAAACCTGGGATGGCGGTTCTTTCCCGTCTTGGGATCGCGACCGGCCATCGCGGTGCCCAGCTCGCAGGCCCGGACGCCACACTCGATGTAGAGTTCAACCGCGCAAGCCTGACCAGGTAAGTCGTCCGGTGCGAGGTGGTCCAACGCAGCTCCTGCATCGAGGTATACCGCATGTCCCCCGAAAGGCTCATACATCGGCCAGCCGGCAGATTTCAAGCCCTCACCGAGATAGGCAACTTGCCCGGTGTACTCTTCCAGAAACGATTCGTTGAGGCCTTCCTTCAGCCCTACGCCAAACGCTTCCATGGTCTCGGTGGTCATGCCCCCGTAATCCTTTCCCCCTTCAGAAAGTATCGCGTAGGGTAGGAGGGCCTCGTAGAGCGCGCGATCCTTCATAAGGATGCACCCACCGCCTGGACTCAGCGCGTCTTTCTTGGCGGACATGAGACAGAGGTCGACAGGCGTCAACGATTGCTTTACGATTCCTTGTATGGTGATACCGACATCGTAAGGGAGGTTCTTCTTATTGAGAAAAGCGTTCAGGAAGATCCTGGCGATGTCGGCCACGAGAAGCGTTCCAGCCGAAGAGGTCCGCAACCCCACCTCGCCGAAATTGCTCGTACTTACTGGCTGCCCGGCCGCCGTATTGCACGTTGCGGTGATCAACGTGCACGCCATGCGATCGCCATCACGAATCAACGAGCGATCGAGTAGCTCAACATCGACATTGCCCTTGAAAGGCAAGGGTGTATTGGGATCATGCCAGAGGCGGGTCGTTGCGTCAATGATCTCCGCCTCTGCCGCCTCGATGTTGCCCCGAGTCGTATCAAAGGGAGCGTTGCCGATAACTATGGGCCTTCGTCGCTTCTGATGCGGTGTCTCTTGCCTCCAAAGATCTTGGGGTAACGTCCAGAGACCTGATCGAATAAATCCATCGCAGAACACCCGCTCGGCTCCTCGCCCCTGATGGACGAGAATCACATACGGAAAATCGGGGAAGACCTCTCGAAGTGCCGCTCGCAGTCGCTCAGCGCTCTCGTTGCCGGCATACGCCCGTTCATTCGTTCTGCGCTTCCTGAGC
This sequence comes from Candidatus Methylomirabilis limnetica, assembly GCF_003044035.1. Classification (NCBI taxonomy): domain Bacteria; phylum Methylomirabilota (SeqCode); class Methylomirabilia (SeqCode); order Methylomirabilales (SeqCode); family Methylomirabilaceae (SeqCode); genus Methylomirabilis (SeqCode); species Candidatus Methylomirabilis limnetica. Next base: position 10,464 of record NZ_NVQC01000017.1, on the reverse strand, counting down.
ACTCGTGAGACGGCTTTCCGCTGCGCTTCAGAGAGCGGCGTAGTTCCAGAATCGGTCAAGAGATCCACGCAAATTTCCGACGGCTTGAGTTCAAAAAGATTGTAGCCGCATCGGGCGATTAACTCTCGACGAAGCTCACGATGCGTCATGGCGTGTCGGTCCTCGCCTGTCTCTCTTTCCGACGTAGAACGAACTGGCGTCGGTCTCGTCTCATTCTGCGAACGGGTCCCAGTCCGGCGGGATGGCGTCGAAGTCGAGGATCCAGATCGGTGCGCCGGCCTCCTGGAGCTCCTCCATGTACCGATACAGCGCCTGGACCGTGGCATGGTGGAAATGAGTGGGATCGTGATCAAACAGGTCGAGGCGTTGGTTGAGCTCGATGAAGGGGCCTGCCGCTGGATTCGGCGAGCGGAAGAGCGAACCGGTGAACATCTGCAAGAGCCGGCTGCGATCGTCATACAGGATGGGGGTGATGTAGCGGACCCCCAGCCGCTCCGTGATCCGACGGTACGTTTCGATCGATCCTCCTTCGATGCGGAGCGCGACGTGCTGGATCCCTTCCCCGCAGCACTTGATAATGTGTGAGACCTGCGACTCTCCCTTCCGGTCGATTCCCTCCACCGGCGCGATATAGCCGGCCCCCGGCATCCTGCCGAGCTGGATTCCGACGGTCTTCATGCTGGAAGGGGCCTCTGGATCATTGACATCGTGACTCTTGTAGGTCACCCGACCCCCCTGGAGTGCGCGCATGAACAGATAGGCGGTTTCCCGGAGGCTCTGGGTCGCGAGTGCCGCATGATCGAGCTTCAACGTAAATGTGCCCCACAGTTCTGCCAGGAGCAGATCCCGTTCCGCCTCGCTCAAGCCGCCTGGTCCCACCTGCGTCCTATCCATCCTCTTCGCTCTTTCTCGTGAAGCGGTTTTTCAGGACCCCAATCCCCTCGACCTCCATCTCCACGACGTCTACCGTATTTCCATCTGCAAGCCAGGGATACTTCCCGGACGTTTCGGCGATCGAGCCGCCGCCAAAGGTCCCGGACCCGATGAGCGTTCCGGCTTCGAGAATCAAGGGCTGTTGAGAGAGGTAGGAGCTGATTTTTGGAAAGGTCCATAATGTCGAGTCGGTGCATGCCTGGGCTTCCAGACGAACCTCGCCATTCACCCGCAGGACAATGTGAGAGTTTCGCTTCGCGAACTCCGCATACGGCAGAAAACGCGGCCCGAGCACCTTCCCAAGGATGGACTTGCTCCGCGCAGGGCCAAGCCCAAGTAGATTGTCCTCTGCCTGAAGACACCGGCAGGAGAGATCGTTGAGGATGGTCACGCGACCATACTCCTGCAGAAAATCCTCTGCCTCTTCTTCAGTCCACCCTGCCTTCGTCGCCCGGTCGAGAAGGAGAGCGATTTCGAACTCGTAGTCCGGTCTTTGGACCGTTCGCGGGATGAACAGCGTCTCGCCAGAGTCATGGATCTCGTGCCGGCCAAGGGCGAGCGCATAGTACGCCCACCTGACCTTGCGAAGTTCGAGACCTTTGTGAATCTCCTCGTCGCTCCTCCCTAGACTCCTTCCCATGCCGATGATGTGTCTGGCATCGGAGACGCCGTCCAGGAATCTGACCGGATAGGTGAGTTGGTCTTTGATCGAGGCAGTGGTCATGGCGCTTCACTTTCTGAGGCGAGCAATGATTTCCGCATTCGCCTCTTGCCAGGGACGCAGTCTGGGCGCATTCGCGGGGCAGGCATCCGGGTTATGATTCGTGACCGCGACGTGGAACGCGATGTAGAGGTTGTCAGAAAATCTGCTTCGAAGCTCCTCGTTAATCGGTGAGGTCCCGAGGGCAATCGCGGCCGTGCCGATGACGTTACCGCCGGCATGGGTGGCCGCTTCAGGCAATCGAAACCCGATGCACCGGCCACCGGTCAAACTGGTCAGATTAAACGTCAACACCGAGGCATCGGTGGGAACACTCCCCTCGATAGTGTTACCGAATCGCCCGCTGGGCTTGGTCTCGAGATAGACCGGCTTGGCACCGACGGCTTTTGAAAGTCTCTCGACGAAGACCCGGACGGCGTCAGTGCCAGGAGCAAATATGAGTTGAGGCCGGAGGTCCTTCGCCGTCATCCATAACACAACGTCTTCGACGAGCCATGAAGCGAATTCCGGGATTTGAACAAGCGCTTCGGTGGAGAAGTAGGCGTCGAGATGCACCTGTGCCCCATCGTGATCCGATGGGTACGCCAGATGCTGTCGGGTCGAGAATGGATCCGTCTCCTCAATGATCCTGCGCGCTAGCCCTGCATCGAGGGTCGGCGATACGAGCGTCACGCCGGGAGCGAACCTCATCGAACCCCTCGCGCCCGTCACGCAAGAGCCTTTCTGGCTGAGTTAAGGCCCTCCCAGAAAATATAAAGGGCATCAAGCGCTCTTCGCCCGCCCTCTATAAACTTATCTTCATCGAACCTTGGGCGAGAAAAGCTTTTCAGGAGCTCGCCATACACATTCTCCCCATGCCCTGTTTCAAGCTCGAAGTGATGCTCGAAAAAGCCGAGAGGGATCGGCTCCAGGCCATGGAGCAGACGCTGTGTTTCATTATAGCCCTTCAGTCCAATGATGAGCTGCTTCCAGAAATTCTTGGATTCCGCCTCCTCACCTTTCCCGATTCCCCACGCCGCCCACGTCTCGATTCCGTAACTGGCGCCGCCGGCGACCAGCCAATCGAGGCTTCCATACGCCTTCTCAAGCTCAATCAGAAAGCGCCGTGTCGGTGGGGTAGCGGTTCTCCAGTTGCCTAACCGTTCCGGATCCAGTGGGAGTGGCGCGCACGTCTGGCGCAACCACTCGATATGGGCCCACTCCGTTCTGAACGTCTGATTCTCCGGGGTCTTATCCGGGCCGAGTCTCACACCGCTTTCGTTGACCAGGATATGGCGTGCCAGCCTTTCGCTTTCAATGTTTGTCGCGCGGGCGACTCGCTTGGCTTGTATCGGGACAAAATGCTTGGAAAAGACCCCGAACTGTTCAAGGAAATGGATGACTTGAGCGGTGTTGGCTTCCCCACGATTGAACCAGGCGCAGAACCTGTTGTTCCTGATCGCTTGATGCCGATGAACCTTCCGTTCGACCTTCTTCCAAAAGGCGTCAAATCGCTTTTGTCTGGCATTGCTCTGCATGGCGCCCTCTCCGACATGAGAAGATCAACGACGGTATCGAGAAGCCTACCAAGGATCAGGAAAGGTATTATAAACCGTTATGTTGCAGCTAGTTGTAATCTAATCTGCCCCTTCCAATATGTCAAGGAACTATCGGGCTGACTTTTAGCGAAACAGCTTGCCCTCGCTTGTCGTTCGCGCTAGATTATCAGTGCCCATCGGATCTTGACTGTGACGGGGGCGGGATCGGGTGGTGGGCGGCGTAAAGGCTTAGTCAGTAGTTGCGGGGGTGAGAAACCTAATACAATACCAAGAGCAGGAAGCCGAGAGGTGACCTGCTCTTATCGTTTTCAGGAGGGAGATCGATGGAGGGTAAGAATTATATTGGTGGGAGATGGGTGGAGGCGGTCGGGGGAGCCAGGTTTGAAAGTCGTAATCCCGCCAAATTCGATCAGGTGCTTGGCGTTGCAGCCTTGTCGAATCGGGAGGATGCTGAGCAGGCGGTCGCGGCCGCGAAGGCGGCTTTTCATGGCTGGCGCGCGCTGTCACGGGTGAGAAGGGGGGAGTATCTCGATCGATTCGTTGAAGCGATTAAGGCCCAGACTGAAGAGATCACCCGCCTCGTGGCAACCGAGGCCGGCAAGGCGTACAACGAGGCCAAGGCCGATGTCGTCGAGGGGATCCACATGGCGCAGTATATGTTCGGCCACGCGCGGCTTCCTTCCGGTCAGGCCCTCCCCTCGGAGCTCGCCGAGAAGGATGCGTACATGTTCCGCAAGCCGAAAGGGGTGGTCACGGTTATCAGCCCCTGGAATTTCCCCTTTGCGATTCCCATCTGGCTGATCACCCCGGCCCTGCTCGAAGGGAACACGGTGGTCTTCAAGCCGTCCGGGAACACCCCGTTGGTGGGGGAGAAGATCGTTGAGTGCTTTGAGCAGGCCGAGCTTCCTCCAGGCGTTCTGAATCTCGTCCAGGGCATGGGAGGGGATGCAGGGTGGCCATTGGTGACCCACCCTGACGTCGAGGTAGTACTCTTCACCGGCTCGTATGAGGTGGGATCACGGATCAAGGAGGCGTGCGCCAAGGACTATCGCAAGATGTACGCCTGTGAGATGGGCGGGAAGAATGCGATGATCGTCTGCCAGGATGCCGATCTTGATCTGGCCGTCCGGGCCGCGATACTCAGCGCCTTCAAGACGACAGGGCAGCGCTGCACCTCGGCTTCTCGCCTCATTATCCATGAGAGCCGGATGGAGGAGTTCGCGAAGGCCTTTGTCGCCATGGCGCGGCGGATCGTCATCGGCGATCCGCTCGATCCTCAGGTCTTTATGGGCCCGCTCATCAACGAGGCGGCGATGAAGAAGGTCAGTTTCTATAACCTGCTGGCGAAGCAGGAGGGGGCCGAGGTACTCTTGGATGGCGGACGCCTGGAGGAAGGGGCCTATCGGCACGGCTACTTCTTCAGCCCCTTCATCTATCGCATGGCTCATCGGAGAGATGCCAGGGTGCTCCACGAAGAGGTCTTTGGGCCGCATGTTGCTCTGATCCCCTTCCGAACGCTGGAAGAGGCCGTGGCCATCCACAACGATGTGGAGTATGGCCTGGCCTGTTCCGTAATCACCGAAGATTACCGGATCGCCCGTCGTCTTCGGGAGGAGTGTGAGTTTGGCGTCGGGTACTGGAATCTGCCTACCATCGGCGCCGAGGTACATCTGCCATTCGGCGGGATAAAGAAGAGCGGGACGGGTGTTCCGGCTTCCTGGCCTTTGTTGGATCTCCTGACGCACAAAGTGGCGTGGACCGTCAATCACGGTCGCGAGATCAGAATGGCTCAAGGCCTTAGTACCGACGTGTAGCCATGACCCGGCTACTGATGTGTCGTCCCGACCATTACGGGATCTACTACGAGATCAATCCCTGGATGGATCGAGGGCACCAGGCGGACCGGGGAGTCGCCGTGAGGCAGTGGGAGGCGCTCTATCGACTCCTCACCGAAGGGCTACAGGTTCAGGTGGAGCTCCTGCCACCGGTTCCGGGGTTGCCTGACCTCTGTTTTACCGCCAACGCCGGGCTCCTGGTGAATGGCCTCTTTGTGAGTAGCCGGTTCCGGTACCGTGAGCGCGAGGCGGAAGTTCCTCATTGCACACAGTGGTTTGCAGAGCGGAACTATCGGGTGGCCTGTCTTCCCGAACCCGCCTTCTTTGAAGGGGAGGGGGATGCGCTCTTCTGCGGGAATGACCTGTTTGCCGGGCACCGCTTTCGTTCGGAGCTGCATGCCCATCAGCTTCTGGCGGAGCTCCTGGGGCTACGCGTCCATTCCCTGGAGCTCGCCGATCCATGGTTCTATCACCTGGACACCTGCTTGTGTCCGCTCCAACCGGGCCGGGCAGCGTACTATCCGGAGGCGTTCAGTCCCGCCTCGCAGCGGCTCCTGAAAGAGGCTATTCCTGAGCTTCTCCCGGTGACGGAGGCGGAGGCTAAACGGTTGGCCTGCAATGCACTGGTCATCGGGCGGTCAGTGGTCGTCAACGCCGGCTGTCCCCACCTGTCTCGGACGCTCACCGAGGCCGGGTATCACGTTCACGAGGTCGAGACCACGGAGTTTCTCAAGGCCGGAGGCGGGCCCAAGTGCCTGGCCCTGAGCCTGGATCGGGACGGATCATGAACCATTGGGTAGAGTTGGATAAACGGTATTTCATGGACACGGGCCACCGGCGTCTTGGGGTGACGCTCGTCCGTGGCGAAGGGGCGAGGGTGTGGGATGAGGTCGGGAAGGAGTATCTCGACTTCATTGCCGGATGGGCCGCCTGCAGCCTGGGCCACTGCCATCCTGTGATCGTAGAGGCTCTTCGAGAGCAGTCGGAGCGCCTAATCCTGGCGAGCCTGGATGTCTATACAACCCCACAGATTGAGTTGGCAGAGCTACTGACCTCGGCGAGCGGTCTGGCAAAAGTCTTCTTTTGCAACAGTGGAGCTGAGGCCAACGAGGGAGCGGTCAAGCTAGCCCGGAAGTATGGCAAGCTGCACCTGAATGGAGCCTACGAGGTCATTTCGGCGCTGAAGAGCTTCCATGGCCGAACGTTGGCGATGGTGGCCGCGACGGGCAAGCCGGAGTACCAGGCGCCCTTTACCCCGCTCCCTGAAGGGTTCAGCCATGTCCCGTTCAACGATGTCGCGGCCCTGCGAGCGGCTGTAGGAGAGCGAACCTGCGCCATCTTACTGGAGCCGATCCAGGGTGAGGGTGGGGTCAACGTTCCGACTGAGAACTATCTGAAGGAGGTCCGAGATCTCTGCGACGAACGGGGCCTCCTGCTGATTTTGGACGAGGTCCAGACGGGCTGCGGCCGAACAGGGACCCTGTGGGCTCACGAGGTCTCCGGCATCAAGCCGGACATTATGACGGTGGGCAAGGGGCTGGGTGGCGGGATTCCCATTGCCGCGCTCCTGGCGAACGATCGGGCCGCCTGTTTTGGCCCGGGAGATCACGGCTCTACCTTCGGGGGGAATCCACTCTGTTGTGCGGTGGCCACAGCCGTCTTTCGATTTATTGTGAAGGAAGATCTTTCAGGGAGCGCGGTGCGGGTGGGAAGCTACTTCCGGGAGCGACTCCTGGGTTTGCAAGAGGAGTGGGATATTGTGAAGGAAGTCCGGGGCCGGGGCCTTCTTCTGGCGATAGAGTTTACCAAGCCGGTAGCCCTGGCGATGGCCAAGGCCTGCTGCGAACGGGGCCTGCTGCTGAGCCCAATCCCACCTCAGACAATCCGGTTCATGCCCCCTCTGATTATCAGCCCGCAGGATGTGGATCAGGCCATTGTGATCCTGGATGCCGCCATCGCGCAGATCAAATAGGCGGCGACCTCTTCCAGATGCCGCTCACTGACCCAACAGGGCGGGCCCTACCATTCTCGAATGATCGCCTAATACAAACGCATGAAATGAGATATCATTGCCCCGAAAGTCCCCCCCCACTGGTCCCCTCCCCCTCCGAGGGGGGAGGGTGAGGGAGGGGGTGACGGAGATACGGGATGACTGGCGCAGAGACGATAGCCGAATGCCTCAAAGCTCAAGGTGTTGAGTTCGTATTCGGCATACGTGGCCTACATATCACCGCTGTCGCAGATGCCGCCAAGCGACGTGGCGTTCGATTTATTGAGGTGCGTCATGAGCAATCTGCGGCGTTCATGGCGGATGCCTATGCGCGGGTCACCGGCAAGGTTGGAGTTGTGATAGCAGGCACAGGAGCCGGCACTGCCGCCACCATGGTCGGGTTGCAGGAAGCCTATTGCAGTTCCTCACCGGTGTTGCTTATCGCCAGTCAGATCGAGCAAGCGCATCTGCATAAAGGCTGGGGCGACCTTCATGAGGTCAAAAACCAGCATGGTCTGATTTCGAATGTGACAGAGGCGTGCTACGACGTGGCGACACCCTCAGACATTCCTCACAGCCTCCAGGCGATATTCTCCAGGATGGCACATGGGCGGCCGCGACCCTATGGCCTTGAGGTTCCGGTGGATGTCCTGAATGCGGAGCTTGCCGCCCCCTTCTCGTATCAGCCGGTCACGCACACGCCAACCCTTCCCGACGCGCAGAGGCTGGCAGAGGCGGTCGAGCGGATTGCCAGGGCGGTGCGGCCTGTCATCTATGCCGGGGGTGGCGCGATCGCCTCAGGGGCGGGCCAGGCGATTAAACGACTGACCGAGTTGCTCAACGCCCCGGTGCTCACCAGCATCAAAGGGAAAGGGGTGCTCTCTGAGGCTCATGATCTCTCCCTTGGAAATCTGGGGACGGAGGGACCCGTTCGGGCGCTCATCGAGAAGGCCGATCTCGCCATCGTGGTCGGCACGCGGTTCAGCAACCGATCGACCGGCAAATGGTCATTGAGGCTTCCGCCGCACTGGGTCAGGGTTGATATAGACGAGCTGCAGTTTGCCAAAACCCATCCAGGCATTCAAGGCAGCCATATCGTTGAGCTGGTGGGAGACGCTCGTATAACCTTAGAGTACATTCTCGGAAGGCTTGAAAAGCAGTCGTCACGCCCGCAGGGCTTTGAAGGGCTAGAGGTCATCAGGGCAAAAAAGCAGACCATGGAAAGCGTGAGAGCGACATACCCTGCCGAAGTGAAGCTGCTCGAAGATATCAGGCACGTGATAAAACGCGACGCCATCGTAACCAACGATTCGACCATGGCGACGTACTGGGCGCGTAGATACTTCGAGGTCTACGAACCCGGAACATTTCTCTGGGCGATGGGGAGCGGGACGATCGGGTTCGGGCTGCCGGCAGCCATCGGTGCCAAGCTCGCCAAGCCTGACCGTCAGGTCCTGGCGCTGTGTGGTGACGGCGGATTTCTCTTCTCCTGTCAGGAGCTGGCGACCGCAGTCAAACACCGAGCCGCCATTGTCGTCTTACTCTTTAACGACAATGCCTTTGGTATGGTGGACTATGGTCAACGGAAGGACGGACACCTGTTTGGCGACGAAGCGCTCGCGAACCCGGACTTCATCGCCTTGGCAAGGTCGTTTGGAGCCGAAGCAGAGCGGGTCGATTCGCTCGATCAGATCAGTGAGGTCGTTGAGAAGGCATTAGCGCGAAACCGGCTGACAGTCATCGAGGTCCCGGTCGCCTTACGCCCCGCACCTGACCTGTCCTGAGGGAAAAGTTACAGGGGCGGGAACTGCTTAGGTGTTTAGGCTGTAGGCTGTTAGCCGTTGCGCACAGACCGAATCAAGGCGCACTTCGCCGGGCAGTTCAAACACTCTGAGCTTGGTATGGTCTCGCATGGCGTGTTCCTACAGTCTAAAAGCCTACAGTCTATCTGCCTGAGTAGTTACCATTACTTTTTCAAGACGTTCTGCCACCCAAACTTTGATAATGGATTGCCTGGGCACACCTAACCGTTTTGATTCTTTATCCAACAGGTTGATCATCCATAAAGGGAAATCTACATTTACCCTTTTCTGCTCCCGCTCAGGCCTTCTGGCCTTGGACCGATCGAGGTGTTTGGAGATATCCTCACCTTCGTCGAATCTCTTGTCTAATTCACTCGCCTTCATATATATCAACCTCCTCTTTCCTGGCACGTCGCACTGAAATCATTCTTATCCTATCGCCCCTATATGTAATAATCCCTGACCAATGCCTCCCCAACCACTTGCCAATCACGAGGAGTCTTGGCTCATCGCTTGTTATTAAGGGAATTTCAATCAAATCAGGGTCATCCCATAGCGCCTGGGCTTCGTAAAAATCGATTCCATGTTTTATCTTATTGCCTTCGCTCTTCTTGATGTCGAAAATGAACTACCCTGCAGCAATCTGCGGGGTATCGTCTTCTGTTCTGGCCCGTCATTCCGTGCTTGACACGGAATCCAGTCTGGCCCTCTGGATACCGGCTTCCGCCGGTATGACGAACTCGCGGCAAGCCGCAGGGAATGAACCCCCAGTAGATTCAAATTCCATGTATAAAAACTATACCTTTTCTATACCTTTTGTCAATCAATATCATGGTCCCAAGGTAACCATTCAGTGAAAGGGGGGAAATCATTAAATAAAATGTGTTATTTTTTACAAAAATCCCCCTTAATCCCAATACTGTTCGGCACATAATTTGCCGCTACTGAGCATGGAGTAATAAAACAGGTGTGATTTCTTCCTGACGGAATACCCCTTAAAAAAGTTTCATGAACCCCTTCATTTTTGCTGGACTCACGCGTTTTTTTATGTGATATTCCACGGCATGGAACAATCCATGACCGTAAATGTCCAGCAAATCCGACAGCTGCTTACTGCCACCCCCGACTGGCACCGCACCCGCCTCTCTTTGGAGATTTGCAGGTTGTGGAACTGGCAAAGTCCCACAGGGCAATACAAAGACATGGCCTGCCGCAGCCTCCTGCTGAAACTGGAGCGAGCTGGCTCTATTGTGTTGCCTCCCCGCCAGGGGAAACTTACTTTTACGTCCCGTCCTTCTTATCCATCTGTTCCATATCGAAAGGAAGGGATCAGCGACAGTCTCAAGGCATTGATTCCCCTTCGGATCACGGTTGTAAGCCTCAAATCGGAGGATTATGCGCTGTTCAACTGCCTCTTGTCACAATATCATTACCTGGGTTACCGTGGCGCTGTAGGGGAAAACATCAAATACCTGATTCGCGATGCTTCGCACCGCCCCCTGTCCTGTCTCCTGTTTGGCCATCCTACAGAAAGGCAATCTCACTGCCGCAACCTGCACCGATTGCCATGGCGCTCACGAGATCCGACGAGCTGCCGATCCCGCCTCTGGCGTCTTCAAGCAGAACGTCGCCGTCACCTGCAAGC